>JAXHMJ010000002.1:0-300000 GCA_034521575.1 candidate division KSB1 bacterium | reverse complement strand
CGAACCATGACATAGTCTTGATCTTTAACACCCAGTTCTTTCAGCACTCCCAAATCCGCCTGAAACCGATCCGGGTGCAGATAAGCCGATTCATGCGTGCCGTTGTATCGCAGGGTGCGGCCGCCGAGTCTGCGTTGATAGCTGTTACTGACCAGTTTGACCGTAACAAAGGGCAACGTGAGCCGATCCAGGCCGACTCTGTGCTCGGTATCCAGACAGGCGATGTGCGGAATGTTCAACAAGCCGCCGATCCAGCTGCTGTGCAGCGAGGCGGTGCTCAGCATCACGTCGGGTTTAAAGGTACGCACGATATGATAAAATTCATAAAGATCGCGCGGAATACCGGCTATTTTTTTTAACACCGATTGTCCCGGTTCGCTCCAGATCACGGCCGGCAGATCGTACGCCGCCAGCAATTGCCGCGTCACGTCCTTGTCGCGCGCCGCAAACAAACCGGTCCAGCCGCGTTTTTTCAGAGACCGGTACAGGTGCCGGAAATGGTGAACTTCGGCGGGGTGGCAAATGTCGAATAATAGTCGCAAGTCGTAAAGTCTAAAAGTCAAAGGTGCAAGGTCGGGAAATCAACAGGTAAACCACAGGTAAACCACAGGTAAACCATAGTGTTGCACTCGTTGAAAGGTTTAATTGTTTAAGCGTTTACAATCTGAATCTATCAAAACTTTCGGCTTCTAACCCGGATAAAACATGATCCAAAAAGGGTTTAAATCTTTTGTCCAATGTGTTCAAGAATATGATTTCCAGCACATCCCGGAATCAATCGTTTGCCGCCCTGCCTGCTGTTTTCCGCATATAGCACCCCTGACGGGGCGCTTTTTTGGGTTCGCATGGGTTCTATAGATATTTTGTCCCTACGGGACAGGTGCGCCGACGGCATTGAATGGAATAGTGGCCGCATCCCTGTGTCCACGGATTACCTATAAATTCATGGCGGCAGACGCAGCGCCAGGTCTCGGTTTTTGTGCGTGGCGAAAGCGCAAACCATCCTGCGAATGTGCATTGTCAATTTTGCCAAAAAACAGCATATTCAAATCCGGGAAACACTCAATATGCTGAATCTTCAATGATGCACAATCCCCGTCCCGGAAGGGACGGCATATCTATAGCAACCATCGTCGTTCAAAACCGGCGTCCCGTCAGGGACGCGATAGGCGCCATGTCGATCAAGGTGCGGGAAATCCCTTCCAGCATAGTCCGGAATCAATGGTTTGCTGCGTTGACTGCCTTTTCCGGCATATGGCACCCCTGACGGGGCGCTTTTTTGGGTTCGCATGGGTTCTATAGATATTTTGTCCCTACGGGACAGATTCTCGATAGTCGGGACAGGCTCCCGATAATCGGGACAGGCCCGATAATCGGGACAGATGCGTCGACGGCATTGAATGGAATAGTGGCCGCATCCCTGTGTCCACGGATTACCAGGTAAAAGGATTACCTATAAATTCGTGGCGGCAGACGCAGCGCCAGGTCTCGGTTTTTGTGCGTGGCGAAAGCGCAAACCATCCTGCGAATGTGCATTGTCAATTTTGCCGAAAACAGCATATTCAAATCCGCGAAACACTGGATATGCTGAATCTTCAATGATGCACAATCCCCGTCCCGGAAGGGACGGCATATCTATAGCAACCGTCGTCGTTCAAAACCGGCGTCCCGTCAGGGACGCGATAGGCGCCATGTCGATCAAGGTGCAGAAAATCCCTTTCAGCATAGTCCGGAATCAATGGTTTGCTGCGTTGCCTGCCGTTTCCGGCATAGGGCACTCCGGACGGGGTGCTTTATTTGTTCGCATTTGTTCTATAAATATTTTGTCCCTACGGGACAGCTTCCCGATAACCGGGACAGGCTCCGATAATCGCGACAGGCCCGATAGTCGGGACAGGTGCGTCGACGGCATTGAATGGAATAGTGGCGCGGGGCGAATCGCTGTGTCCACGCAAAAACAGACAAGATTACGTATAAATTTGTGGCAGCAGCGCAGACCGTAGTTCAATCACGCGCCGCTATTTGCAACACCAGGCATTTACAAATCCGCGAAACACCCGGTCTGATGAAATTTTGCACAATCCCCGTCCCGGCAGGGACGGTATATCTATAGCAATATCCATCAAACAAAAACAGGCGTCCCGCAGGGACGCAATAGGAACAATTTTAATCAGGGTGTGGAAAACCCTTTTCAGAACATCCCGGAATCAATGGTTTGCAGCGTTGACTGCCTTTTCCCGCATAGGGCGCCCCTGACGGGGCGCTTTTTTGGGTTCGCATGGGTTCTATAGATATTTTGTCCCTACGGGACAGGTGCGCCGACGGCATTGAGTGAAATAGTGGCGTGGAACGCATCGCTGTGCCCACGCAAAAACAGACAAGATTACGTATAAATTTGTGGCAGCAGCGCAGACCGTAGTTCAATCACGCGCCGCTATTTGCAACACCAGGCATTTTCAAATCCGCGAAACACCCGGTCTGATGAAATTTCGCACAATCCCCGTCCCGGTAGGGACGGTATATCTATAGCAATATCCATCAAACAAAAACAGGCGTCCCGTAGGGACGCAATAGGAGCAATTTTAATCAGGGTGTGGAAAACCCTTTTTAGCACATCCCGGAATCAATGGTTTGCCGCGTTGACTGACGGTTCCGGCATATGGCGCCCCTGACGGGGCGCTTTTTTGGGGTTCGCATGGGTTCTATAGATATTTTGTCCCTACGGGACAGGTGCGCCGACGGCATTGAATGGAATAGTGGCCGCATCCCTGTGTCCACGGATTACCTATAAATTCGTGGCGGCAGACGCAGCGCCAGGTCTCGGTTTTTGTGCGTGGCGAAAGCGCAAACCATCCTGCGAATGTGCATTGTCAATTTTGCCAAAAAACAGCATATTCAAATCCGGGAAACACTCGATATGCTGATTCTTCAATTTCGCACAATCCCCGTCCCGGCAGGGACGGCATATCTATAGCAATATCCATCAAAAAAAACAGGGGTCCCGCAGGGACGCAATAGGAACAATTTTAATCAGGGTGTGAAAAACCCTTTTCAGAACATCCCGGAATCAATCGTTTGCAGCGTTGCCTGCCTTTTCCCGCATATAGCACCCCTGACGGGGCGCTTTTTTGGGTTCGCATGGGTTCTATAGATATTTTGTCCCTACGGGACAGATTCCCGATAGTCGGGACAGGCCCCGATGCTCCGGACAGGTCCCGATAACCGGGACAGGTCCCGATGCTCGGGACAGGTGCGTCGACGGCATTGAATGGAATAGTGGCGCGGGGCGCATCGCTGTGTCCACGCAAAAACAGACAAGATTACGTATAAATTTGTGGCGGCAGACGCAGCGCCAGGTCTCGGTTTTTGTGCGTGGCGAAAGCGCAAACCATCCTGCGAATGTGCATTGTCAATTTTGCCAAAAAACAGCATATTCAAATCCGGGAAACACTCAATATGCTGAATCTTCAATGATGCACAATCCCCGTCCCGGAAGGGACGGCATATCGTATAGCAATATCCATCAAACAAAAACAGGCGTCCCGCAGGGACGCAATAGGAACAATTTTAATCAGGGTGCGAGAAACCCTTTTCAGAACATCCCGGAATTAATCGTTCGCGGCGTTGCCTGCCTTTTTCCGCATAGGGCACCCCTGACGGGGCGCTTTTTTGGGGTTCGCATGGGTTCTATAGATATTTTGTCCCTACGGGACAGGCTCCCGATGCTCGCGACAGGCCCGATCGTCGGGACAGGTTTGTGAGGTGTCATGAATGAAGGGCATGTAAAGTTCAAATTACCCTTGCAATGAAATATCGAGTTTACAACACCAGGCATTTACAAATCCGCGAAACACCCGGTCTGATGAAATTTTGCACAATCCCCGTCCCGGCAGGGACGGCATATCTATAGCAATATCCATCAAACAAAAACCGGCGTCCCGTAGGGACGCAATCGGACCAATTTTAATCAGGGTGTGAGAAACCCTTTTCAGAACATCCCGGAATCGATCGTTTGCAGCGTTGACTGACGGTTCCGGCATATGGCACCCCTGACGGGGCGCTTTTTTGGGTTCGCATGGGTTCTATAGATATTTTGTCCCTACGGGACAGATTCCGAGAGTCGGGACAGGCTCCCGATGCTCGGGACAGGCCCGAGAGTCGGGACAGGCTGTGTGCTGCTTCCTGCAGACGACGAATGAATCAGCCGGCAGGCGGAGACCGTCCGTGGGCTCTGTCATGAAAGGGCGCTAAAGCCCCCTATGGTTGTGTCGGGTTCGTAGTATTCGCGATCCCGGCTTGACGTTTGACCACAGACTTTTCACCCTTTTTAATCGATTCAGCAGAGCGGTCAATAAATTCGCATCCGGCGCCTTTATCCAGTCGGTTTTTTTCGGGGTCATGCGAAACCCGGTATAATAGAGTGTCTGGGCGAGTCCCTGACGGAACTGATATTGGAACCGCAACGCCTGACTGCGGGACCGGCGTTTGAGTATACCCTGTTCAAAATTCTGTTTTATTTCCGCGACGAGTCGGCGCGCCGTTTTGTCCCGGTTCAGAGCCCGGCGCGCAGGTTGCGGCAGCGATGAGTCCAGCAAGGCGTGTGTCAATCCCAAATCCGACCGTTAAAAACCGCAACAGACCGGTCTTTTTGTAGCGCTGTACTTCGTGTTCCCAGTTCCAGTTCGGGTGTTGCCACTGCCAGCAGAACAGATCCGCCACATAGATCAATTTTTCATAATGGTTCTTGGCGCCGTGCATCAAAACCATAAACAGGATAACAGAATCATCAAACGCGCTGTTTTGTTCATTCCGGGATTGTTTTGTCAGATGTCTCAGATCATCGTCGGAAAAAGGCTGGCGGCAATAACCTTCGGTAATATCCCAGTGCAGATCAATGACAAAACCATTCTTTTTGTGTCTGAATTCCATGCTGAACACCCGGGATACCAGAGTCTGCAATTGTACGGCTGTTAAATCATAGACGTTCAGATATCCCAATGTCTGCAGCCGGTCAAATGCCTCGTAGCTTTGATGCGGATGGACAAAAACATCCAGGTCGGTACATTGCCGAAACGGCAACCCGGGCGCCAACAGCTGCTGCCACACCGGTCCCTTGAACGGGAAATATTGAATGCGATGTTGTTCAAACTCTTGTAATATCGTTCCCAGTTCGCGGGTCAGGCGTGTGTACCGCGCCAGAGACCTATACCAATAATCCCGCTCTGCTGGATTGAACTCACAGGGGGAAAACCAGGGCAAACAGCGATGAAAACGCGCGACCTGGAATAAATCTATATTGGGCTGCGAATAGCCGGGCTCCCGCAGCCGGCGCCGCATCCCGGCGATAAATTCTTTTGCGTTTTCTCCCAAAGTCAATATTGAACCGCCTTTAGGCATCCGCTATACATGATAGAACCAGCGATACCATTCGATAAACCGATGGATACCGTCTTTGATATCCGTATTCGGTTTGTAACCGGTGTCGCGCATCAGATCCGAGACATCGGCGTGCGAGGCCGGCACATCACCGGGCTGCATGGGCAGCAAATTCTTCTGCGCCTCCATACCGAGTTCCGTTTCCAGCGCTGAAATAAAGTCCATCAACTTGACCGGCGCATTGTTGCCGATGTTATAGATCTTGTACGGCGCCCGCGAACTGCCGGGATCGGGATTGGCCGCGTCCCAGTCCGGATTCGGCTGCGGCGGCCGCTCGATGACGCGTTTGATGCCCTCGACAATATCATCCACATAGGTAAAATCGCGCTGCATATCGCCGTGATTGTACACATCGATGGGCTGTTTGTTCAGGATGCGGTCGGTGAACAGAAACAGGGCCATATCGGGCCGTCCCCAGGGACCGTAAACGGTAAAAAAGCGCAGTCCCGTGCACGGCAGATCGTAAAGCGCGCTGTAGGCATGCGCCACCAGTTCATTGGATTTTTTACTGGCTGCGTACAGACTGATGGGATGATCCACATTGTCGGATGTGGAAAACGGCCGCGACTCGTTCCAGCCATACACGCTGCTGCTGGAGGCATAGACCAGATGTTTGACGTTGTGATGCCGGCAGGCTTCCAGGATATGATGAAAGCCGATGACATTGCTCTTGAGATAGGAATCCGGTGGCGGCGACGCTGTAACGCACCCCGGCCTGGGCGGCCAGATGTACCACGATATCAAACTGCTCCTGTTCAAACAGATCAAACAGCCGCCGCTGATCAGTGAGGTCCAGTTTGATAAAGCGGTAGTTGCCCCATTTCTCACTCCGGGCTATCTCATGCGTGCGAATCTTCTGCATCGGCAGTCCGCACTGCTGCAGACGTCCGTATTTAACGCGCAGATCGTAATAATCATTGATCACATCCAGACCGACGATGTCCAATGATCTCCCCGGCCAATCCGCGCTCTGCAAAGACGTTTCCGGTTTCTGAATAAATGACGGACGAGGTGTCGGTAGCCGGGTGGAGCCGGCAGGCCCTGTTAGGAGTATTTTCATAATCTGCTCTTTGAGTTTTAAGTGGTTAAGTTTTAAGTGGTTAAGTTATGTACTTAACCTTACCCTATTTTTTATTACGATAATATTTGATCAGGCCTTGAAGCGTGGCAGAAATTCCGCTCAGTTCGGAATAGAGTGCTTTGAATTTTTGATCGGGAAGAATATTGATCTGTCTGACAAATATAGAGTTGAGTTCGTAATTCTGCAGCAGATATTCCCTTGGCGATATTGAGAAAACGAATAAACTCCAGACGTGAGTCTCGTTCAGCGCCTTCGGCAATATTACTGGGTACTGAAAAGGCTGATTTTGTTACTTGATCTTTGATCGGAAAGTTTTTGCAATCATGGAAAAGACGGATTACAGTGATAGCCAGTTCACAACTCCGTCTCCATACATCCAAATCCTCATAAGATCGATACATAATAGCCCCCTTTTATCCTTAAAGCTTAAAACTTTCTTCTCACTTGAACTTGTTTAATATTCCTCACAAAAAACACCACAAATATTCCCGGCCAGCTTGTTCCCGATCCCCGACACAGCAGCCAACTCGTCTTTTGACGCACAAGCAATACTTTTTATATCCATCTAAAATGCTCGAAGCAATGCCATGGCTTTTTTACTGCCCACGCCCGGGATCATTTGTAATAGTTTGATTTTCTGCCGCTGATTTTTCTCGAGTTTGTTTCCAGGCACATGGATCATGGGTGATATTGTTCTGATCTGAAAGTCGGAATGCTGCATTTGCTGACCTAAATAATAAAACATTCGTAGTGTCTCAGTTGCGTTCAGGGTACGAACCACGGGAATACCCACAATCAACTTTAGATGAACCAGTGCACCCAGCAATGCTTGTCGAGTTAGTTTGCAATATCGTTCTTTAGGACTCACACTCTCCACGACTATGGCAGAGTGGTGACTGCAGTTTTTTAGATAATATGCCTGTCTGAACAAATGCCCGGATTTCAAGGACAGCAAAAAGTCAGGATAAGTTTTTCGTTCAATTATAAATTTATGTTCTATCAAATAGTCGCCGCACCGTAAATGCGCGAATTTCCATAAAATATGATCCGAACACGAGCCAAGTTCACTGACCAAACGACTGGCATGTTCGCGATGATCGATGATGAGATGAACCGGCTTTTTCCTGCCGGTGTTCAATTCTCGATTTTCTTGCACAACGCCCCCTGTAATTAATGTTTAAATCTGTTAAATAATCTGCTTCTTTATCAAACCAAACTTTTATTTCTTTTTCCATAGCAATTCACCTTTTTTAATTTTATCGATATAATAAGCAGTGATGAGAAAATTATTGTCATGCAACATGATCGATCAATCGCTCAAGTTATTCCCGAAGACCAAGATAATGCTGATAATCATTTGACCATTCTGAATAAGAAATGGAGTCTTCCAACTGCCCCTTGCGATATTGATTAAAAAAATGAACGTTTTTTGCTTCTTTCCACACTTAATCTCTAATCACATTTTCTACACTGCGCTCAACTATTTCTTTCATACTTTTCTCAAATTTCGGCCAATCACTGATGCATCGGATCAAAGTAGTTGATGCCGTTGGGCCAAACCAGCGTATGTGCTTCCGGATCAAAGCTTACTTTATCAAACACGTTTTCATCTTGTAGTACACCATATAAAGGACCGTGTAATACAGGTTCAAAATTTATAGTTTGAATGGTATTGTCATCAAAAAAATCGGAATGTTAAAGCACCTACTTTATCGAAATGTGTCACGATATATCTGGCATGTTCCATTTTTCACTCACGGCTGAATCGTCTATTCAAATCCTGTTTAAACTCGTATTTCCTTACATAATAACAAATATTTTCTTGAAAACCAAAATGCTTTTCATTTAACAAAACAACCACCAGGCTGTTCCAGAAGACAGAGATCAGACGTCAGACATCAAAAGTCAGACGTCAGTTTTTAAAGTTAGTTGATTTCGTCATCATAAAACCCAACATCTTTCCGAGCTGATTTTGTGAAACAAGTTTTTGATGTGTTCCCTCGCTTAAAACTTTAAACGTTCTTCTCACTTGACTTTTCAATATTCCTCGCAAAAAACACCCAAAATATTCTCGGCCAACCTCTTCCCAATCCCCGCCACCGTAATCAACTCGTCTGTTGAGGCACAAGCAATTTTTTTAATCGATCCAAACTTTCGCAACAAGGCCATTGCTTTTTTACTGCCCAGTCCCGGGATCATTTGCAAGAGTTTGATTTTTTGGCGTTGCGCATTGTTCAGGCTGTTTGCAGGTAAATGCAGGAGCGGTGTTATGGTTCTGATTTGAAAATCCGGTCTTTTAATTTGTCGCCCTAAAAAACAAAACAGTTGCAAGGTTTCTTTGGCATTTCTCGTGCGAAACACGGGAATACCCGGTATCAACTTGAGATGCACCAGAGCGCCCAGCACAGCCTGTCGGGAAATAGTACTGGTTCTCCTCTCAGCAGTCCCGCCTTCAACGATAACGGCAGAACGATAATCGCTGCAACTCAACGCATAGGCCTGTCTGAACAAATGTCCGTCTTTTATAGAATTCAGAAAATCAGAATAGGTCTTTCGTTCAATCAAAAATTTGTGTTCTACGAGATAGTCGCCGCAACTAAAGTGCCCGAATTTCCATAAAAAACAATCCAAACAAGAGTCAAGTTCACTGACCAAACGACTGGCATGTTCACGATGATCGATGATGAGATGAATCGGTTTTTTCTTTGAGGTATTCCTTTCGCAATTTTCTCGCACTATTTCCCCCCTGTTATTGCTGTTTAAATGTTGAATGGTTGAATCGTTTATACCAATATCTCGTTTGGCAATGCATAAAGCTGCGTCATAATAATCGATGAACCCCATTATCTCATCGACACAGCACTTTTTTTTAATTGAATCATACAGCACTTTTCAAAGAAACTGAAAGAGGCATATTTTTCAAATTAGTACACGGATTATTTCTTTTGAGGATACCAACGGCAGACGACCAGAGGCTGTCATGCCGGAATCTCAAACAAAGTTGTATACTTTTCATTCGCCGACAAACTCTCTTTTATATCATCCATCAACCCGATAATTTTGGCATTTTCAAGAAATAACATGACAGCTTCTTTTAAATTAATTCGAGCTTCCTGCACAGTATCACCACAGCTCGCCACACCCAATTCAGGACATTTAGAAACATATCCTCCTTCTTCTTTCCACACCACAGCGGTTAACTCGACAAATTTCATAACAATAAACTCCACAAATAAAGAAATATACAAAGCAATCTAATTCCTGGTTTATTATAGTCAACAAAAAAAATAACAATTATTGTTTTAGTCAATCAACATTCGCATAATGATAGCCAACCTCATGCCCCATCCCGGCAATCTGCTCCATGATCTTTGGCTTAAGCTTTCCGGCACAATCAGAAAAACCCAATCTCTTTTACCGTTTGTACCATAAAACGTTTAACGTCAGCCCATTCGGCAGGTTGTATCATCCGTGGCATCGGCTCATGCTCCGCATCTTGAAAATAAACAAGAGACTTGAATAAATGATAATGATGACTCACCCCCTCACCATACTTTTCCGAATAAGCCGCTAAAAGTTCGGTGAGGTTCAAACGCTGCAATAAAAAATAAAAATCGATAAAATCTTTTTTTGCACCCCGTCCGGAAATCGCTGATAGTTTCATAAGCGCGATATCAAAAATATCAGCCAAGTTTAAAAAGTGTAGCGGATGTAAGGGCTTTATGACGGGATAGCGATAGCGTAGAAATGACAGTTTGACGCCATTAAGAGAGCCATGGATCGTATCACGCCCCTCTTCAAACAAATCAAATTCCCCAAGATCAGATAAATGTCGCATGACGTTGTGATTGTTAAACTCATTCCGGGAGAAAAAATCAAAATCAATAGAAATCCGATGCCCGATATGCAATGCCAGCGCTGTACCGCCGACAAGGTAAAATGAGCCCAGCCACTCCTGCCGAGCCAAGTCATTTAGCAGCGTTCTCTGAGACGGGGGCAAGATCTCGTAAAAAAAGTGATTTTTCAACTCATCATGATGTTCCAAAAGTTCCTGGTCTTTTCGCTTAGATTCCGGCTATTGTGAAGGACGTTTTTTATCTGCGCCCGGTTCGTATGATCGAATAGCCATCGCACCGCATCGTCATCACCAAAGTTTAAAATTCGTTCGATAATAAATTGATGATGCTCTCTCATGGATAACTCGCTAATATCACAATCCCAAAAATATTTTTCAGCCGCCGTTGGTATAGAGTCAATAATATCATGTTTTGTTTTCATAGAACCTGATTCCAGCGCTATGATGTGATGCCGAACCATTCAGGTGATGATAGCCGGCAAAACCAACTTTTATTTTTCTACTTGTTCACCTGCATAAAATCTAAATAAAATCGGAATAAAAGGCAATAGATGTTTTGTGCACGTATGCAGAGGTTCTGTTCTCCACCCTCAGAATCGGTTCTGCTAAAAGAACCGGGCCCCGTCGAAACAAACCGTTTTATAACGCTGCCTCGGAAAAAAAGAGTCGAGTCCGTCAAACGACATCGTGAAATGATGCGCTTTACCACATTCTTCAAATTCTGCCAAACCATTTCAGAAAACAGAGAACAGACATCAGACGTCAGTCTTTTACTGCCCTCTGTTCTCCGACCTCTGACCTCTGTCCTCTGACCTCTGTTTTCCCTAAAACTTTCTCCTCACCAGTGCTCTCTTTACCACATTCTTCAAATTCTGCCAAACCATTCCAGAAATCAGACATCAGACGTCAGTCTTTTACTGCCCTCTGTTCTGTTCTCTGACCGCTGACTTCTGACCTCTGATCTCTGTCCGCTGCCCTCTGCCCCCTGTCCTCTGTCCTCTGACCTCCGTCCTCTGTCCTCTGATCTCTGATATATTATGATCTAACCTGTTTTCTCCCAATCATCATTATCGATATCCAATTGCTTTAATATGCCTTTTAATGTACCGACTTTTAAATCCTTGCTTCCCCAATCCGGAATAACCATTCCCTTATTCGATACGGGATTTATCCATTTCCTGTGAGACCCTTTTCCTCTCCGCTTAATCTCATAGCACCCAAGTTTCTTTAATCGTTTTACAAGCTCACGATATGTCATACGTCAGACGGAATCAGTGATTCAAACGAGACAGGAGAATTAGAATTCTCAACCAGACCGGCGGGAATCTGTTTGCCCATGTCTTTATATAACTCTATAACAGCATGAATAGCATCTGAAACAACATGTTGCAAATCCGCAAGATCATCAACTTCTGTTACAAGCTCCGGTAAAACAGGGCTCGTCACTGTCCATCCACCCTCTTTTTGCGGTTCAAGAACAAGAGGCGTTTTTAATAGTCTGGTCATTTCTTAATCTCCGTATCAGTTATTGTTTATCAAACAAAAGGTTCCACAAACCCGATAAAGAGCAACTCTGAAATTTATCTACCAGTTTCCCCATCTTTATATTCCGCCAGGCACCGAAAATGTTAAAGAATTGCTTTTTGAAAAATTAAATGCCTGGATTCCCAATTCTTCTCCTCTTTCTTTACGGTATTCAATAATCATCTTTATGACATCTATGCAATTAAATATCGCTTCTTCAATGGTATCTCCCTCGGCAAAAGCTCCCTGAATATCAGGAATAGACGCTAAAAAACCATCATCATTTCTTTCAATTTTTATTGACGCAAGCATTGTTTTTTGAGTCTTCATTGCTCAACTCTACGAAAATTTTAAACGCGTGTTTTTCACATAATAACAATTATTTTCTTGAAACCAAAATACATTTCATTTAACAAAACAACCACCAGACTGTTCCGGAAACCAGAGATCAGACATCAGTCTTTTACTGCCCTCTGTTCTCTGACCCCTGACCTCTGTCCTCCGAGTACCTCCCAGTTCATACCCATAAAAGCAGTTTAAAGACTTAACCCTTTTTTGTCATATAGTTTGTAATAGGGCAAAAATCTTACCGTGGTTTGATTTAACTGAATGACTTTTTCAAATAGCTCTCATAAATCTCATTCATAAGCAACAGTTTTTCTTCTGTTCTTTGCAGCATTTGAATCAGCTGCTTTATCATCGTCGTTTTGCCGACTTGACGGGCCCCGACAATAAATGTCATTTCGGGTTTTCTCAGATGCCTGTAAATCTCTTGTAATTTTTGACGTCTTATATTCGCCATTATTAATTTAATGCGATATTTTCAAAACTCTATTTTTATAATTATCGGGTTATATTTAAACAACATTAAAGAAAAATTAATTTCTTCAGCAGAGCTAAAGTTTAAATGTTGATCGGTTGAAAGGTTCAATTCATCAAAATCCCGCTTGAATTCTCCATGATCTGTTATCCTGTAAACATCTACAGCCAACTCCATGGCCAACCGCCAAACCATTTCAGAAAACAGAGAACAGACATCAGACGTCAGTCTTTTACTGCCCCCTGCCCCCTGACCCCTGACCTCTGATCTCAGATCTCTGACTCTCTGTCCTTCGCCCTCTGACCTCTGACCTCTGTCCTCTGACCTCTGATCTCTGACTCTCTGTCCTTCGCCCTCTGACCTCTGCCCCCTGCCCTCTGACCTCTGCCCTCTGACCTCTGCCCTCTGACCTCTGACCTCTGTCCTCCGCCCTCTGCCCTCTGCCCTCTGACCGCTGATCTATAAATATCCATCAGTTTTCCCTAACTTTCCAGCCATTCAGTATAATTATCCGGCTGAATAATCTGAAAAGTCGCATCCGGATACGCTTTATCCCATGCCGCGGGAACGCGAACTTTTTTATCCCCCATTTCAACTCATAGGCAAACAGACGGCCGTCCCGCTCTTCAATCCAATCAATTTCCTGTTGGTCATAGGTTCGCCAAAAATAAGTATTGGCGAAAATCTGTCTATACTCCAGGGCTTTCAAACGCTCGGCAATGACATAATTCTCCCACAATTCACCAACATCCGGTCGCAACGCAAGCTCGTTAAAATTCGTCGTAAAAATATTGCGGATGCCGGTATCATAAAAATACCAGCGGCTGCTTTTACTCACTTCTTTGCGCAAATTGCGGCTGAACCCGCGCACCTTGAATAAAACAAACACTTTAGTGAGCAAATCAAGATATTTTTCCACCGTGTTTTTCGTCAATCCAAGCTGGCGTCCCAATTCATCATACGATACTTCTTTGCCGATCTGGAAGGCGATCAATCGCAACAAATCGGATATTTTGGAGGCACTACGAATACCTTCATATTGCAAAATATCTTTGAGCAAATAGTCCTGCGCCAGTTCGTTCAAGTATAAAATTCGCGCCTGTCGGTCATTATACTGCCACACCTCCGGATAACAGCCAAAAACCATCCGCTCCTCCAGACGACTCGTCGTCTCCAGTATGGACTCATTTTGTGAGAACTCGAGGTATGACAATGGATAGAGATGAACGGTAATTTTTCGCCCTGTCAGCGGCTCGCCAAAACGATTGCTCAAATCAAAAGCAGACGAACCCGTTAAAATCATGCGCAAACCGGGGATTTCGTCAATCATCAATTTGGCAATAACGCCAATTCCTTCAATTTTTTGAGCCTCATCGATAATGACGAGTGTTTTCGAACCAATCAATCGTCTATACCGATCAATACTGCGCGTTTTCAGCAGCTCAAACGTGACGTGATCTTCACCATTCAGTAACATCGATTCCGAGGCAAACCGATCCGCAATACGACGAACCAGAACCGTTTTACCAACTCGTCTCGCCCCCAGCAGTAACACGACCTTGCCAGGTCTCAACGTGTCACACACAGTACGTTCTAATATTCTTGGGAAAAACATAAATTCCGTTATTATAATGACCGTATTTACATGAAAAACGTCATTATAATAACGTTTTTTCTATCAAATGTCAAGCGCTTTACCGAATATGATCGATGTTCTATGATGCCTCTTGCGCAAACTTGTTTTATTGACTGCATCTTGCATATCCTCATTTACAAGCAAACTTTTAGTTTTGACCGGGTTATTTTATTTATTAAAACAATATATACTCTGCCGGTAGAATAACTTTTGATAGCATAGACAACAAACATTTAAACTCTACAAGCTGGAAGCCAAGCTTCTCTTAAATTCAAACAAACAGATCGCGACGACCGTCTAATTTGATTGGTTAAAGCATATTTTTCTTCCTTTGGAAAGGATTTGCTTATTTCAAAAATCACCATTGCAAGTTGATAAGCCTTTTGATAAACCATTAAATCCTTTGCAGAATTAATCCTCACGGCACTAGCCCCCTTCTTTATATTTACAAATTATAAAATCCCATCAATGTCAAAAATATTTGTTGCATCTCTGACCTCTGTTCTCTGTCCTCTGTCCTCTGTTCTCTGACCTCTGTTCTCTGACCTCCGATCTCTGCCCTCTGCTCTCTGTTTTATCAACACCAACGCCTTTTTTGCCACATTCTTCAAATTCTGCCAAACCAACTCCCGCACCCAGGGCAAAGCCCTATTCGTCCATCTTTGCGGATGCACTGTAATCATCGCCCGCTCCGGAAACCGCCCACCTTCAATCGCCCGAATAATATCCCCGGTCCTCCGAAACCGCAAATTTCTATTCCCGCTCCCTACTCCATACTCTCTACTACCTTTTTCCTTAACACTTGAAGCTTTCTTTCTACTTTCTTTATACTTTTTACTATAAAGTCTATGTCTTCATCATAATGATACCCAATCTCATGCCCCAACTCTGCAATTTGCCTGATAATCTGCGGCTGAAAGCTCTCAGACACAATGCGAAAATAATACGTGCCCCGAATTCCATATTCCGCTTCCAGCCGCGCCATCGCCAGCGCGTAATCCGGACGCAGGTCGACGTCATGGCGCAAAATGATGCCGGACTGCTGCGGATTCTGTACAAAGGCTTCAAAGGTGAGAACGGGAATGTCGGCAAAAGACCGGAGTAATTTTTGGTAGATTTTTAGGGTGAAATCGGGCATTGGGAAAAAGTTGAACTGTTTAAGGGTTTAATCGTTTATCCGGCTTTAACTTTTTTGAACAATTAAACGTTTTTTTACTTTTCAATCTGCTAATTTATTTGATAATCGCCCCACTAGACCTTAGCCTTACTGATGAACAGGTCTTGAATTTCTGTGCAACCGACCATGTTTTTGTTTCATTGAATTAATCTTCAGGTATTCTTTTAAATCCTAAACCCACCTGTAAAAAATGACTATCTTCTGTCAGAATATCATTTATTTCAAATTCAGACATAATAGCCATAGATGTCAAATCAGTAAAAGAGATCAAAGGTTTATCCGAGAATTTACGCCTCAATTCTTTTGCTTTTTCAAAACGAGATGGATTCATCCATATTATTTTTATGAAATGTTTATGAACAGAATCCTGAATTGATTCTAAAGAGTGTATTGCTTTTTTATAATCAAGGCGACGAAAAAGCAATGTAAAGGTCTCATCAAGAACATAATCACTTGTATATATCATACCAGCATTTAAATGAATTGTTGAATACCAAGTCTTAATTTCTTGATGCCGTTTTTCTTTTCTATCACCGAGAGCAAGCCATCCCCATGTATCAATAAAAATTTTCAATGCGACGTCCCATAAAGTTCCTTATCAATATCTTTAGCAAGAGAACCATGTTCAATGCTGCCAATATATTCCACTAATGGATCTTTTGATGAATCCGCTTTTTTCTGAACAGGTTGAGCAGGTGTATCTTTATGATTAATTCGCGATAACTTGAATGAAATAAAATCCATAATCTCTTCCAAAGAATCTTCCGGAAGCTTTTTGATATCATTAATAATTTTTTCTTTCATTTCTGTTGAACTCATATTATTATTCTCCAGGTAAAAATGTAATCTGTACGGATAAATTATCTATAATTTAACAATAAAACTACCAAAACCGTTCCAATTAAAGCATGTATTTCAGGCAGTCTTTATATCTTGAATTCCTTTTCATTCAAATCAACAATAAAGACATTTAATCCCTGAATGGTTTTAAGATTGAGAGAACATCTGGATAATAAGCTTCCAATATACGCGTTATAGTATATCACTCTAAAGAAAAAGTTGAACGGTTTAAATGTTTAATTTAATCATACAATCTATTAAACGATTCAACGAATAAACGATTTTTTTCTTCTTACTCTTTTCTTCTTACTCTTTACTATCTGTTTCTTATAACTTTAAACCTTCTTATCACATCAACAGCTATATTCTTTATTAAATCGATCGATATCCCGAAACTTTCAAGCTGCGTCATTATAGTCAATAAACCCCATTACCATTCCAGAAACCAGAGAGCAGACATCAGACGTCAGTTTTGATAAAACCAGCCGGATATTTTATCATCGAGCACAGCATTTTTCCGAATGATTTTGTGAAAAAAGTTTTTGGAAATGCTTACTTTTGCCTTCTTGTTTAAAACTTGAAAATTTCACCGTACCTCGTACCCCGAACCCCATACCCTCATTTCCCCTTAAAACTTGAAACTTTCTCCCGCTCACTGCTTTGCACGATATTGAATCAACCGACGCAATTTTTTTGATATGAATTCACATTTCCGATCCAAATCAATCCACATTTTTCTTGAAATGTGGCCAATTTCACAGGCAATTTCAATCCGAGTCTGAACCTCAGCTACAGACTAGTTGGATTTTCTATTATAATAAACATACTTTTGCGTTTAACCGTTCATCAGGCACACTGGCTAAACGTTTCAACAATTCAACGATTAAACGTTATATGCTTCTTACTCTTTTCTTCCTTCTTTATACTATCTGTTTATTCGTGCCCGACTCTTCGCCCTCAGCAATATTACTCGCAATACTGACAACAGCCCGACGCAGCTGATCTTTCAACTCAAAATCCCGCTTGAATTCTCCATGATCTGTAATCTTGTAAACATCAACAGCCAAACCATTCCAGAAACCAGAGATCAGACATCAGACGTCAGTTTTTATAAACCCGGTTGGATTTTTTATCATGGAGCCCAGCATCTTTCCGAATGATTTTGTGAAATTAGCTTTTGATGGGTTTCCTCACTTATAAATCCACAGTCTTTTGCAGAATCAATCCTCACAGAACTCACCCCCTCTCTTTATTTACACATTATAAATATCAAACTGACAAGGAAATTTGCTGTATCTCTGATTCCAGAAAACAGACATCAGACGTCAGACGTCAGTCTTTTACTGCCCCCTGTCCTCTGACCTCTGACCTCTGACCTCTGACCTCCGTCCCCTGTCCTCTGCCCTCTGACCGCTGCCCTCTGACCGCTGCCCCCTGACCTCTGCCCTCTGCCCTCTGCCCTCTGACCTCTGCCCTCTGTCCTCTACCCTCTGTCCTCTGACCTCTGACCTCTGACCTCTGTCCTCTGACAAGACTAACTTGTATCTCCTCACCCCGATAGTTGAAATTTCCCGGAAACAATACCCGGGACTGTAATATCTTCATCCAATTTTTCCCAGCGTAACGCGTAACCATTGAGTCTTATCTCGACTTCTTTTAGCTCTTTATCCGAGGCATTTTTCAAAATCCTGAATCGATCAGCAGGGAATCCTATAATGCGACCGTCTGTCAATTTTACATAGATCATTCTCTCATCAGCCCAGGCTTTTATAGCGGAAGGCTCAACGGAAATATTTTTAACTTTTGTGGAATTCATGATATTTTTCCTGTAAAAATTCATTCTTCTCAAATACAATTTTTTCTATACTATTGATAACATATTGAGGTACACCTTTGTTCCTCGCCAGTCGTACAGGATTCAACCAGAACTTGCATTCACCATCGGGCGTTGCCACATGAATATGCGGCGGTTCTTCTGATTCGTCAGAATAAAAATGAAATCGAAATGGCCCAATTCGCAGTACGGTCGGCATACCTTTCCCCCGCCTTTTTCATAACCAACAATTCTATGTATTCTGGACACTTTAAATTCTCTCTCTATTTACTCCATACTTCTTGCTATCTACTGCCAACAGCCAAACCATTCCAGAAACCAGAGATCAGACATCAGACATCAGACGTCAGTCTTTTACTGACCTCTGTTTTCTGATCTCTGACCGCTGCCCTCTGACCTCCGCCCCTCCGACCTCTCAAAACAACAGCCTTCTTTATTACGTTCTTAAAATTCTGCCAAACCAGTCCAGACATCAGACATCAGACGTCAGACGTCAATCTTTTACTGACCTCTTTTTTCTGATCTCTGACCGCTGTCCTCTGACCTCTGCCCTCCGACCCCTCAAAACAACAGCCTTCTTTATTACGTTCTTAAAATTCTGCCAAACCAACTCTTTCCCCCACAAAATCGGATTATTAGTCCACCGTTGCGGATGCACCGTAATCATTATCTGCTCCGGCAATTTCCCCCGCTGCGCCGCCGCAATAATATCCTTCGTATGCCGAAACCGAAGCGTCGATTGCGGATTTCTGATATCGGATTGCGGATTTTTCGCTGAATCTTTTAAATCTGAATTCTGCAATCGAAAATCTGCAATCGGCTTATTCTCTTTTAACTTTTCACTTTTTACTTTTTCCTTTTGACTTAGAGCCTTGTCCCTTCGTCCTTTCGTCTCTTCGTCCCTTTGTCTCTCAGTCCCTCAGTCCCTTCGTCTCCCACTCCCGCCACTGCTTACTTCTTACTCCTTACTGGCTTCCGGCCCCAGTGAAATATGTTCGAACACTCACATTTCACAGGGCAAGCTTCTGCAAATTATATTCTATTTTCATCTCAAATACTCAAATAAGGTAAATAAGGTAATAAGGTTTACTTCATGGCTAATATTCAGGCTATTAAGGTGTAAAAGACTAAAATAAGGTTTTTAACAGCCAAGCTACGATCGGACCTGATCTCCGACCCCAGTGAAATATGTTCGCACACTCACATTTCACAGGGCAAGCCTCTGCCCTCTACATTCCTCGCTTCCAATCTTCCGTTCTTTTCCTTCCAATCTTCCGATATTCTTGTCCCTCCGTCCCGTAGTCTCTTCGTCACTCAGGTCACTTTTTTCCCTCAGTATCTCAGTCTTTGGTTCTTTCACAATAAAATACTTAACAGCATTCTTCATATTCTGCCAAACAAGTCCAGATGTAAAAGTATGTATTCTTGTTACTCTCCATGATTACAAACTATCGCAAAGGGTTGATTGCTTTCATTTCTAAAGGTTTATTCAGAATTTTTTTATCGTTAGAAAAAAGCGTATAATTATGCTGTAAGGATTGAGCACAGATTATTGCATCCGGTAATTTTAAACCAGTGCTTTTACGGATATTTATTGTATGTTTTACAGTTTCCGGAACAGGATAAAAAATTTCGATTTGTTGAAGAAATGAACTGATTTTTTTCATCTCATCAGGTTCTGCATCATAACAATTAAGTTCTATTTCTGTAATAAAAGAAATTGCAATATTTTCTGCTTTTCTTACATTTTCTACTACTTTCTTTTCGCCTTTAAGAAAATAGATAACAATGTTAGTATCCAGCAATATATTCATTTCCTGCTTTCCCATTCCTTACGCACTCTTTTTTGGAAAATATCGGGGTTTTCACCACTTTTAATTGAGCCCGCATATTTTAAAATTTTTTTAACGGCGGTCTTTTTTCTTTCTTCAACAGGTAGAATTATTATTTCCGCTTCCTGCCCCATTAATTTTTCTAATTCATTTATACGTAGATTTTTTGAACTAATTCTTCTTCTGATTTTTATGGCTTCCATAATTCACTCTCCTATTAAAAAATAAATATAAATTAGCATTAATATCAGATCCAGCAAACGAAAGCGCTTCATTATAATCAAAATCACGATTAATTTTAATCAATGGTAAAGCATTAAAAATAAATTTCGCGATTTACATTTTCTGAATAACTCAGACCCTACTAATTTATTTTTAACTCTTCACTTGTCAATTTGTTCTACTATCTAATACTTATTGACCTCAGTCCTCTGACTTTTAATTTCTGCCTACTGCTTACTCTCCTCACTCAGTCTCTCAGTCACTTAAAACCACACTTTTCCAATTCCAACTGAAGCATTACACTCATTCATTCCATATTTGTCCTTAAAACTTCCCCCCACTTAAAACTTAAAACTTTCTATATCCCATGTATATCCTTTTTTGCTTACCATCTTTCGATTAATAAATTCATCAAATGACATACCATACTTTTCGATCATATTAGAATCCACTCTCCGATACCGCGCCAGTAAACGCAGGTATTCGGATTTTAAAAGTTGCCGGACTTTTGTATCAATCCCCCCATCTGCCAACGGAGATTGCTCCAAAAGTTTACGCGTCTCTTCTCGAAGATTTTTATTATGCATAAAATCACTTATTCCCGATTGTACATTCTAAAATGTTAGCTCTGCAAAGTTAAACAGTTATTTCTTTTTATGCAAATTTTTTTACTTTTCCCCCATAATATATTTCAAACTATTTTGCTATTATCTCTCAGTCGCTTTGTCTCTCATTCCCTCAGTCTTTTACTCTGAACAAAAATGAATTTTATAATATTCTTAAAATTCTGCCAAACCATTCCAGAAAACAGACATCAGACATCAGACGTCAGTTTTTATGAATCCGGTTGGATTTTTTATCATGGAGCCCAGCATCTTTCCGACCTCATGATTTTGTGAAATTAGCTTTTGATGGGTTTCCTCACTTATAAATCCACAGTCTTTTGCAAAATCCAACGAAGATTCAGTTTCACTATTTTCACCATCACAATCCGTTAATTTACTGATAAAATGAGCTTTATATCTTCTTTTCGCCCATGCCTCCCTTAAATTTAGGCAAACAGATCTCGAAGATCTTCGAATTTGATTCGTTAGAGCATATTTTTCTTCCTTTGGAAAGGATTTGCTTATTTCAAAAATCACCATCGCGAGTTGGTACGCTTTCTGATAAACCTTCAAATCCTTTGCAGAATTAATCCTCACAGAACTCACCCCCTCTCTTTATTTACACATTATAAATATCCAGGTGTCAAGGAAATTTGCTGTATCTCTGATTCCAGAAAACAGACATCAGACGTCAGTCTTTGCTGCCCCCTGTCCTCTGACCTCTGACCTCCGACCTCTGACCTCTGTTTTCCCTAAAACTTTCTTCTCACCAGTGCTCTTTATACCACATTCTTAAAATTCTGCCCAATTATGACAAAGAGACAAAGAGAAAGAGACAGAGAGACATTTTAATATTTCCATTTTTCAGGTTGAAGGGACATATTGACAATCTTTCCAATTATATGATCATATGTTGTATCGAGATCTTTATAAAAATCCTCGTTTATATATTGACATCTCAACGAAAAATCGAGCCATACTTGAGTCTCAGCTGCTTCACCCTCTGAATCCGATAATTTAGAGACAAAAGCTTTGGGATACCTCCGTTTTCGAAAAGCTTCACCAATATTTGAACACACTGACCTGGATGAACGACGCATTTGATCTATCAGTGAATATTTTTCCTCTTTTGGGAAACCTTTTGTTATTTCAAATATCTTCATCGCTGATTCAAATGCAAGCTTGTAAACATCTAATTCCCGATGTGAACGTATTTTCACTTTCCCTCCAATAATAAATTAGAATAATTTTATTATTATCTCTCAGTCACTTTGTCTCTCAGTCATTTAGTCTCTCCCTCAGTCTCCGCCCTCTGTCCTCTGTTTTCCCTAAAACTTTCTTCTCACCAGTGCTCTTTTTACCACATTCTTAATATTCTGTAAAAACAACTCTTTAATCCACGGTAAGACGCTATTCGTCCACCGCTGCGGATGCACCGTCATCATGGCTTTATCCGGAAACCACCCATCCTCAATCGCCTGAACAATATCCCCGGTCCGCCGAAACCGCAAATTTTTGTTCCCGCTACCTACTACATACTCCTTACTACCTACTTTCTCCTTAACACTTGAAACTTTCCTTCTACTTTCTTCATACTTTTCCCTACCTACTCTCTCCTTAACACTCGAAACTTTTTTTCTACTTTTTCCATACTTCTTACTACCTACTGTTTCACTGAAAACTTTATCCCTCACACTCACAGTCCGATTATCCCAGCTACGTCCCGTATCCGTCAAATAAAAAACCTCACTCCAATCAATATCAAAGTAAGGTTCGCCGAGCAGACCCAGCTCCCGGTAGTCATAATAATCCCAAAGCAGCCGATTGTCCCATTTCGACAACGGACTCCCGTGCATGCAAATGGTACGAATATCCGCCACCTCGCGCATCTTCGCCAAATTCCGCTCAAAACTCTCAATTCCTCTATCAGCTAACTCTTTCTCAAACTTTTCTGTTTCCTTAAAACTTGAAACTTTATTTCTACTTAAAACTGTCTTCCTACTTTCTCCATACTTCCTACTACCTACTACTCTTTCCTTAACACTTGAAACTTTCTTTCTACTTGACACTTTATCACTTAAAACTTGTTTTCTACTTACTCCATACTTCCTACTCCTTACTACCCAATCAACATCCTCATAATGATACCCAATCTCATGCCCCAACTCGGCAATCTGCCTGATAATATGCGGCTGAAAGCTCTCCGGCACAATGCGAAAATAATACGTGCCTCGAATTCCATATTCCGCTTCAAGCTGTGCCATGGCCAGCGCATACTCCGGACGCCGGTCTACGTCATGACGCAGGATGATGCCGTATTGGTGTGGATTCTGAATAAAGGATTCAAACGTAAGAATCGGGGCATCGACTACCGATTGCATCAATTTTTGATAGGTTTTTAAAGTAAAATCAGGCATGTTTTAACTGGTCGGATGAAAAGGATAACAAACCCGGATGCGGTAGCATTCAACCCTCAAACCTCGCACCCCATACTCACTCCTCAATCCTTTCTTTTCCCCTCTTGAATATTTCAACCGTATTCTATGAATACCTTTTAACGCTTACTCCTCTCCAAAGTGCTACATTACTGTTTTTCTAACTCCAGATGTGGTGACCTGAGATCAAACTCTATTTTTTGATCCATTAATTCACTCGCATCAAGGACTTCTATTCCAACAAGTCCATCATTTTTATCAAAATCAATATGAACACCGGGAGACACAATTTCGGTTCTTGCAATTTTTGTATCCTTGGATGTAAAATAAAGATATAACAAATCACGAGAACTGTCAAATTCTACTTTCATGCTTACAATACTGCTTTCTTCTTACTTTTTACTGTCTGTTCCTTATAACTTTAAACCTTCTTATCACATCAACAGTTACATTCTTTATTAAATCGATCGATATCCTGAACCTTTCAAGCTGCGTCATTATAGTCAATAAACCCCATGACCATTCCATCGGACACTGCATTCTTTACATTTTTCTCTACAATTTGAGACCCCTTGAAATCAACAGACTCTTCGCCACATTGTTCACAAATCAGAGCGGGTACATTCTTGACCCCAATAATCCGATTTTCACTCATTTGAAATGTAAGCACCGTTTTCCCGTTTAACAGCTCTCCTTTGCAAAATGCACATTTCATTCTTTTTTCCTTTTCGTCAATGAATCATCCCATCTGTCTCTGTTTGGCTCATAAACCGTTATAATCAAAATATATTGTTCTTGATTATCTAATGCGACCACAATATGCAATACTTTTCTTTCCTCTGTAAATCCCGCAAAATCTTTACTTATTGTTCAGCTGTGTAACGTCGTCGATGTTGCACCGCCAGTGCTAATATCCGTAAAATATGTAACTGCAAAATAGCAAAAAACTATTTTTTATAGCTCTAAGGCACAAAATAAAACAGCGATATTACAATAGTTAGAAAGACGAGAAAGACGGGAGAGTTAAAGAGCATCTATAAAATTCATCTTGAAATAGCCAATGTTATACCTAAATTGAGCGGTTTTTAAAAAAATAAAAAACCTTTTGGGTTTATAATAGTTTGTTATTATTTTAGTTGTGTAACCAATAAAAAGAATAACAACAAAACCCAAAAGGTAGCCATAATATGCAGAAAAAAACCGATACAACGCAACCTAAAATATCAAAAATTGAGATCACAAAAGATAAAATTAGCGGTCGTGGTGGTCTGTTGTTTTTTCTTAGATATATTGACCAAATTCGATTCTATTCTCTATTTGAAAACGTTTTTAGCTTTTTAAAAGGCTCTTCTAAAGGACTGGGATACCGTCAGTTTGTCAAACAGCTTTTTGCTTGGTTTATTGATGGTACGGATATGTCAATCTGTTCTTTTGATCGTCGAAAAAACGATGAAGCCTATGCTGCCGTGCTCGAAAATCGCCCGGAACAAATGGCAACATCCCATCAAATCAAAAGGATGTTTCGCAAGTTCAGTTTTGTTGGGCAAATGATATTTCGGTCTCTTTTGTTGGAGATGTTTATTTGGCGACTTATTATTGAACAACCCAAAGAAGTTATTCTTTTGGTGACAGCGTAGTTTTCGACAATGACGGCGCTAAAAAGCGTGAAGGCTCAAATGTGACCTATAAAAATAAAAAAGGATTCCAGCCTATGCAAATTAGTTGGGGGCCTTATGTTGTTGATGCGCTGTTCCGAGCCGGAGATGTTCATTGTAATCATGGCAGCGACTTTATAAAGTCAGTGGGGCGTCTGGTCAAAGCTATTCGACGTCGCTATAAAGATGTTCCAATCATTCTGCTAACAGACAGTGGTTTTATGGATGACCAGAACTTTCGGTTCTTTGAACAACGCCTTGGTATTCATTATGTTTGTGCCGGGAAAATATATAACGATATTAAACAATATGTTAACAATCTTAGTTATGATGCTTTTCGTTCTTATAGACAGACATGGACTTTTGTCGAATTTGCTAATCGCCTCAAATCATGGAAGACATTTCGCCGTTGTATTTTTACCTCTCAGAAAGCTGAGGAAAATGGTCAACTCTTATTTGATTTTGCACAACCGGATTCAGTAATCTATACCAATATAGGCCGAAACAGTGAGCTGGATGAAAAACTAATCAATGCTGGTAGTGGCAATTATCTCAAGGCCGAAAAGATTATCGAGTTAAACCACAGTCGAGGTAGAGCTGAATTAGTACACCGATCACAGAAAGAATTTGCTGGAAGAGAACAGTTACCATTTAAGCGTTTCGGTATGAATAGAGTTTTTTACTATTTGATGATCATCAGCCATTTTCTTTTTGAAGCATATAAAAGGGACATCCCCTGTGAAGCAGTACCAGTTACCGCTTACCCCAATTCCTTTCGTCGGATCATGATTGATTTTGCAGCCAAAATTGTGACAACAGGCGGAAAAATTATACTAAGGGTAACACAGACAGTCTATGATTCCCTGAAGATTTTAAAATTATGGTCATTCATTGAGGAGTATGAACCCGCATTTGTGACGTAAAACATAATAAAAATTAATCGTATTAAAGAGCTAAACAATGGGAGAAGTATGCCGTTACACTGATAATTCTCTGACTTTAATGAAAAATCAGTTCAAAAAGCAAGGTTGATTGCGTAATAAGAAGTTATTTCAGATGAAAACAAATAGAAAAAGACGGCACCGGCAACATTTTGCGCCGGTTTTATTTGGTGCCCTTATAAATCGATCAATTTAGGTTATAGTTATATTTGTTTGGTTCTTCCGACATTTACTTAAAATTCTTGTGGTCTATCAACACTGCTTTTTTCATTCTCTCATCCTCTTTTTCCCAAAACTATCAAAAGTCTTCTTTTTTCATTTTTCAATCTTTTGCAATTTACTGATTGAATCATGCAATACCGAATTCATCCAATACTTGGAATAATTTGCCCTTGACTTCTTCTTGAATTTTTCTTGTACGCTGTAAATCGGGCTCTTGTTTACTTGATTTTAGCACTTTGTTAACCAATTCATCAGCATCGCGAGAAAAAAACATTTGCCCATCATGGATCATTTTTTTATCCACTGTGAGCAATTCTTTGCCGGCATAGAAAGAAAATGACGGTACACCAAGACAGGCGGCTTCCCTGGCAAGTGTTCCTGCTCCAGTTAACACAGCATCAGAATAATAACAGACATCAAGACCATTCAAAGCCTTATCTGGCAGGCACACATTTTTAAATCCAGAAGCATAGTCTATATCATGTTTATATCGCGGAAGAAAAAGTATGTTTATACCAGAATTTGCTAAACCTTGAAGTAAATTGGGTACTAATGATCTGTTTCCGTTTACATAATTAGCTTGAATATTTTCCGGCCGCACTACGACATAGTTGTCGAAAGGTAATTGTTTTAGGAACGACGGATCTGGAATATAGTCTGCGACATAAATATCTTCTTTATAACCATGATATTGATACAATTTATGACGCCTAAAACCTTGCCTTAAAATATCTTCAATCGGTATCGCTTCAGGCCAAAAAGCAAAATCGGAAAAATGGCTATAACGCCAGTTTGGTGCTTTCTCGTTATCATCAAAAGTAATAGATGGCTTACGCCTTAACTTTGCATAAAGAGAAGATGAATCGCCGCCAACAGATATCTTGATATCAAATTCCCTAACAAAATTGAATAATTGATATGTTCGTTCAAAGACGCCAAACACCTTACGAATTCTGTTTTGTCCCTTATGCTCACCGACTTTGATGAAAGGTTCTGCAATTTGCGATTTGAATAAACCTATTGACTCGGCGAAATCTCGAACAGTGAACAGAATGTCATGACGATCTTTTAAAAGCTTGTATAGCGGCTTTAAAAAGTTTACATGTGGTACGTTGGTTATATCAAACCAGATGATTGGTTTTTCGGATGGCATCAAGTTCCCGTTTTATAATGGTCATTTGCTTTTTTGTCATTTTTTCAAAAAGTGGCAGCGAGACAATATGATCATGTATTTTAAAATAATTATCACACATGTTTAGATTCTGACATTCACTAAAATCAGGATCATTGTCAAAGCGCCGCTGGTAAAATGATAAGTATTTATGTTCCAGATGTTTGGCCTCAATACCTTTCTGCCATAACATGGGAATAATTTCGTAAGCAGGTAGTGATATTTTGGTATAGAACTTGGTAAAAGACGGTATAAATATTGGATAGTTAATGATTGATTGATAAAAATCCAGTTCAAATAATTTTGCAAGTTCTTTTGCTTTAGTCCTGCGCATTTTCCAGTATCTATTTAATTTTGGTATTTGAGCTGCAAAAAGCTGAAAAAATAATTTAGACGGTCGCCTTAAATAGATTTCAAAATTTGATGTTTGGCGTTCTTGCATAAACATTGCAGAGTGTTTTCTAGATTTCATTAATAATCTATAGATAGAGTCAAATAGCCCGCAGGGACGCATTGTCTCTAAAAGAGAACGAATTAATCTAAACAAAACAACCTTGGCAGAAAATTTTTTAAAGCCATTTTGCAATTGAGTAGCCTTTGAATAAATCTCCCTATCATTAGTTGCTAGTACGCCTCCGCCAATACCATATCCAGTTTTTATCAACGAAAAACAAGCAACATCCCCAAAACTTCCTACGCTATGTTCACCAATGAATGCCCCCAGAGCCTGAGCACAATCTTCAATAATAAAAAGGTTATGCCGCCTGGCAAATGCGACAATTTTCACCATTTCATTTGGTATACCACCAAGATGAATAGCTTGAATCGCAAATGCGTCTTCTCCAAGCTTGTTCGGCAACTCTGGATTTATATTGAACGAATCAGGATTAATATCGGAGAAAATAATCAAATTATCGCAGGCAAGGATTGGCTCCAATGCAGATTTGCACGTCAAAGGTGAAGCTATCACATCTCCTCTTTGGTTCAGACTTTGATAGGCCACGTATAATGCAGCACGACATGAACTTGTTAAAAGCACATACTTTTTGCCAGTTAATTGCTGAAAGAACTTGACAACAGTCTTTTCAGCGTCACGCTGTAAAAAAACATTGAAAATAGTTTTAAGGCTTATATTGGGTGAGTAATACGGTACCATGCTATCGCGATAAAGCCAATTTGGGAAGCATTCGAGTCATTGCTCGAAAAGGTTTTGGGTCATCTTTTGATCGGACAGCATCAATGATTTCGCCTTTTAGTGATTTTCTATATGATTTATATGACATGTGATTGGCAAGAATGTCGTTAATCGAGTAAATCAAGTCAGTCCAGTAATTTCGCCATTTGATAGTTGTTGGATAGGTAGCAGGAAACTCATTTGGAGAATTGTTAACATAATTATAAATATAAAGAGGGAAATTGATTCCACAGTGAACAGCCAATCCCACCCAAAGCCATGTGCGTGCATTAATTTCAATGAGTTTGAAATGGCCATCGCGTGGATCACGCAAGTACTCGATCTCACACACGCCTGTATAATTCATTGCGTGTAATAGCGGTACAGATTGATCCAGGCATTCTTGTTGATAAAGGCTTTGACAAAAGGTAGCTGTTCCAAAACGCAATGGATGCTCTCGCAATTTGACCCCCATCCAAAACGTTTTGATCTCTCCGGCAACGCTAAATGCTGCAAACGATATGGTTCTATTTGTGCCGTCGAACGGAATGACTTCCTGGGTAAACGACTGTTCTAATGGCCATCGTTCTTTAAGCCGATTCAGGTTTACACTCAATTCAGTCGAATCGTGGGATAAAATTGCTTTTGTTCCCACTGTCTTGTAGAATGAAAATCCGTGCCGCCCTTTGGTTATGACAGGGTAATGCAGAGTTGTAGAATTTTCAACTTTTCCCGCCACGGTTTTCGGAGTTGGTAGTCCTAATGTTGTTGCCAGATTAACAAGTTGCAGTTTGTCATAAATCTTTTCAATCGTATATAGATCTGGTGTAATCATTTTGAAGTGTGATTCCAAAACTTTTCGATGTTTGGCAATATTATAAACTGCATGATCGTTTGACGGCAGTAAAAGCCAATCCTGTAGCGTCTCACGTTCCTTCAATTCAACAAGAAAGTCGATAAAGTGAGGGTCTAAAAAACCGGGACATTTAAAAAACGAGCGGCAATATTTGGAATGGCGTGCAATACAATCGGATGTATCAACGACAATTACGGGAATACCGGCGCGACCCAGGGCGCGCGTATTGGCAAGGCCCTGGACATGACCTTCAATTATAATAACACCGGGTTTACTACTATTCTTCAAGTACTTTTTCGTAAATTGAAATCAATTTGCGCGCAACAGTCGTGGAGTCCAGCCCGATAGCAAAAATTCGCTGCCTCCCCTTGGTGCGGCCATATTGTTCAGCAAAAGTTAATGCGGTTTTTAGCTTATCCGCCACATCCTGCGGATCAAACGAGGTGAGATAACATCCTTCCGTTTCCCCAAACACCTCTCGGATATCGCCGACATCGGTCGCTACAATCGGACAGTTACAGGCCATTGCTTCTTTGATAATATTAGGTGAACCTTCCCAGCGTGAAGTCAACAACAAGACATCTGCGGCATTGAGATAGTCAAGCACCTCGACATGTTGGATATGATGAATGACCTTGAATTCCAGCCGCTCATTTACCACCAGACCAATAGCCTGTTCTGCCAATGGGTAATTCTTTGAATATCGTTTCGGATTCCGCCAACCAAACCACTTGAGGATGATCTATATCAAAGCCAACCTTGCGTTTGCTGGATTCTTTTTCTTTCGGTTGCCAAAAGTTGGTTTCTACGCCGTTGGGAATAATCTCGGCGAAACGCAGACCAATGTTATCCAACATGCTGCGTGACTTGACAATGACCCGTTGCCATTTTAGTCGTGCAAAAAGAGCAATGATCCATTTCATGTAATGTGAAATAACCGTGTCGCTGCCCATCAGGGAGACGACCATTGGTTTCGTGCAAGCGAAAGAAGCGGTGATCGCCGAAAGCGAATAGTGCGCATGGACAAGGTCTGGCTCAAACGACTCTATCCTTTCCCGCAAAGCAGGCAAATTTCCAAGATAGCCCAAGACTCCTTTACCTTGAATGGTGAAATAGTCCAGTTCAACGCCCTCTTTTTTCAGCGACTCGCCCTGCGCCTTGACGATCGGCGTAATGCCCCATTGATTGTTGCCGCTGGAAACGAATAATACTTTCATATCAAAAATTATTAGGCCAACAAATGGTTATTTTTCTCCAAATATTTCACAACTCCCCAGACGTAGGCTTCCTCCTGGTCAAACTCTTTTGGTTTTACCACCCACTCGTCTCCTTCCCTGCAAAAATATTCCCGGCATTTGTGCTGTGTTGATGTCCCAAAATAAATTGTTTGAAATTCGAAAATATATCCTTTTTTACCATCGAATGCAAAATCAAGCGAAAGATGCGGCACACTCAACTGGTTATAAAATTCTTCAATAAAAGGAAACATATCAAATGGCAGTTCCGAGTCTTTTCCAATGAGGTAGTTCAAACCACTGCCACTTGCTCGAAAATCATTCGGTTTTATATGACGCTTCAAGACATAATACTGATCCCCATAAATCAATACCTTCCAATCATTGTTCAAATTTGGCACAAAGGGTTGAATAATGAACTTTTTCTGATATGGCGATTCTTGTACATATCCTCTATGCTTGAATTGCCGTAGTTTATCTTTAAGCTCAAATTTAAGCAAAGGTGTGCGACTCAATTTCTTTGCTCTCTGGATTACCTCAGCTTCCGAATGTGCTATCTGAACTCCCCTGCTCATTGCGCCTGAACTTGATTTGATGACACATGGTAATTTTAGCTCTCCTCGGCTTAGCGAATATTCTAATTCTTCCAGCGTTCCAAAAAATTTGGTTGGAACAAGCTGAAATTTTGAATCTGTATGTAATGTTCGTAAAATTTCCATCATAACTTTATTATGATGAGCTCTTAAATAGTGCATGGATGGAATTACCGTCGCACCAGCTAAAGTCAATCCCGTTACAATATCTTCAATGTACTGTTTATATTTTTCACTAACATCTTCTGAAGAAGTGTATATAATAAAATTTTGCTTCCAATCTTTGGATTTGAAATCAATATCGACAAATCTCTGAAAAACGCATTCATAGCCATATTTTTTGAAATATTGAACCAATAAACTTTTATCGTAACCACTTCTGTAAGGAACCGCTTTCCATTTACTGCCAAAGTGATTTTTATAATCCGTGAGCGCAAATATTTTTTTCATCAGTAGCTTTAGTTTGAGTTAGTAATCCAAGCGCTAAATTAATTCCTGCTAAATTTGCGGATTTCTTTTTTTCAGCAGGCATCAAGCCATCATATTGATTGGATGTAAAATTAGAATCCACGGTGATTATTTCACTGATTTCGTTTATATGTTTACTATTTAATTCCTGCAATATTATAGGCTTGTACCAAAGATCATAATGATGGGGCCGTGGAAACATACGTTTGTTTTTGTGAAACAAATGGTTTTGAACATAATAATATGCCGCCTTTGGAATTAAATAATATTTGCATAAATCATCAACACAATAAAGTCGGTCAAACCTTGTATTTGCAAGTGCTGGACACAAGTATTTTATTGATTTTGCATAAAATATTTTGGAACGAAAATTCGCTATAGGATTCTTGTTAAAGTTTCGCTTTCTTAAAAAGCTAATATTCGAGTTTAACACATATTCTAAAAATTCAGGGTTCATAAAAGGAACAATCAGATTACTATGGTTTTTATATACATTATTGACTGTGCCAAAAAATTTTGCAAACTTTTCATTAACTAAAAAGGTTAAAATATTTCTTTTATCATCTCTGTAAAAGTATTTGGAAACTGTCTCAATATATTCTCTTGCAATGCTTTGAACATACTTTTGATTTAAAAATCCTATACTCCCAATAGTATCTATAAGAATACTACTTGCCACTTTCTCACTTTCTGCAAATAGCAACTCAACGGCAAGTTTTGTAATCGTAACTTGCGATCCCAACGACTGCCCTTGCATCATTTCCCCCCCCATAAAGCCCGTAATTAAATTAGAGCCTTTTTGAAGGTTTCTGATGTGCATATAATGAGGCAAATCTAGCAGAGTTGGATTTGCAAGGTTTGCAGCGATAAACTCGCGCAAAATATTAGAAATATTCGCGATATACTTTTCATCAAGCTCAAACAGAGTATGCTTGTTGGAAAAATTGTGAATAAAACTTTTGATGGTCTCTTGTTCAATATTACCCGCTTGGCCAAATGTAAATGTATCAACTTTTAAATTTTGATTCATACAGAGAGCTAATAATTCTCTTGAATCAAAACCTGCAGTCATTGTGAGATTTATTTCTCTTTTTTCTGCAATTTCATTTGCAAGCGATTCATTCAGTAAATCTACAAATACATCGCGAGATATTTTATATTTACTCTCCTGGTAATGAAAATTTTCAGCAAAATTATTATCGACACTAATAAACAACTTGTAGCTATCAATTTTCACTTTTGATCCTGCTAAAAGTCTTTTGATTTCGGAAAGTAATGTTCTGTCCATCAAAGTATAATTAAAAAGTATTATATCCAGAATGGCGAAATCATCAGTGCTCTCCATTGAAAAACTCTTGATCCATTGAAAACAGGACGAAATAATAATACTCTTATTTGATTTTAAATAATAGAGAGGATAAATTCCAAAAACATCGTTATAAATTATCGCTTCTCTTCGTTCTTTGTTGACAATGGCAATATATCCATTCTTTAGCTTGTGGATATTAGCTTCAACTTTTGCGATTGATGGCTCTTTTGAGATGCTATTAACAAATGACAAGTTTGCATCAGCAAAAATTAAAATTTCGTCAGAATCGTGCACCAACTCTCTTTCATTTATTTGGTGATATTTTTCATAGCTAAGGTAAAGATCACCAATTCTTTCATCATGCCCGTTAAGTCTTTTATTCGATATATAAAAATCCATTGCTGTCTACTGTGAAATTACTCCGTTAATAAAATCTCTTAAAATTTCAGCATTTTTTTGTAAGCTGAAGACCTGATACGCTTTTTGACGTCCTCTTTGACCTTTTTCTAAGGCCTGATCATAGTGCGAATAAACGAATAAAAGAGTTTCAGCTAAATTGACTTCAATAGTGTCCTTTGAAATATAGAAAACTTCTTCCTTTGATAAATAGCTTGGTATCTCTCCAACATTAGTTGTAATTACCGGCTTTCCGGACGCTAAATACTCCCCTAATTTCGCTGGAAATCCGTGCCTGGCTTGCAAGCTATCTGGCCGAGGCAAAACACATACCTCAGAGCTTAATAGCAATGCTGGAATTTTATCTCGTGATACTAATCCAAGAAATTTTACTTTTTTTTCAAAATCAGGATCTCCAATTGTGCTACATACAATATCTGAACTGTCATCTGATATTCCTGCAATCCAAAGCTCCCAGTTTAAAAGTTTTTTGTGAACTCTCAAGAAAGCCCTGATAAGATGATTAATTCCATCTTTGCTTTGATCCAAGCTTCCGGCATAAAAGATGAATTTGACATCTTTGTTATTATCAATGAGGACATTCTCGAATCTACTAAAGTCAACAGTCATCGGCAAAAGCGTGATTTGACACCTCTCTCCTGTATAGGAGCTATAAAATTTCTGCAATTGTGAACTGATTACTGAATAACCATCAAAAAGCTTGAATAACCATGGATAAAGAAATCTTTTGTAAAGAGAGACTATTCGATGTTTATTATTTATTATCTCAATAGGTAATTCATTACGCTCGCTTACAATTTTAATTCTATAACTTTTAAAGAGGATAAAATAGTATATGCTCATGATCGGGTCTACACCAAATAAATATACAACACTATTATTATGAGCCTTATCTACCTTAACAATATTAAACGATGCTCTCATTAAACTTGCTCTAATGGCCAAGCCCCTTATTAGTGTATTTTTTCGAAAAATATCTGTGACATCTGTCGCTTTGAATATTTTTGTATCAAAATAATACCCTGCCATTCTAGTAAGAGAAAGAAATCTGTTATAACTTGCTGTATCTATTTTGCGATTAGGTAAATCGATAAAATAAACTCTATTCAACTTGCTTCACCATTCAATGCTTGCATCTTTATTTGATTTGTTTTAACCGTTGAATTAATTTGTCAAACATTGTGCATATTCCGGGTCAAATTGCAATAAAATTGAACTTAAATTGTGGAATTGCCTTTTTTATCAACCCCAAATTGTGTAAAATAAAGACCCGGAATAATTATTAACAACATTAAATAAGGTTCACGCCCAGCAATATTCTTCACAAGTCCCAGCATTACAAATGCAAGTATAGAAAGTGAGTAATAATACCCAAACTCATTGTCAAACAGGGAGTGTATTTTTTTGTAAACTGTATAAAGCATATAGATAAAAGCGCTAAATCCCAAAATTCCCCATTGCGTAAGGCGGTTCATCCAAAATAAATGCCCACCTCCTCCAATGTTATAGGTTTCTGAAGAAGAAGCTGTTCCCAAATGGGGTTTTGGTACAAATGCCTTAAAAAGTATGGGGTATCTTTCAGCTCTTCCTCCAGCTTCTGTTGTAGTAGTAAATTCCGGCATTTGAATAAAAATGGCAAAGTCTGTCAGTTTGGAATGAATGACAGATGTTGAGTCAAAATAACCACTCAAATAAAGGAAAAAGTCTGCGTATATTGTTTTTGGAATATATATAATGGAAAAAAATGCAATCAGTACTGAATATTGTTTTTCCTCTTTTAGATCCACCAAATGAAAGTATTAGTATTGCCAAAGCGACCAAAACATTTCCAAAGACCTGGGCTCTGAAAAGTGTTATTAAAACCAGTATTAAAACTATTACCAGGATTCGCCTACTGAAAAAAAATAGTTTTCGGAATTTTATATAATAAACTAAAATGGGTATTAGCAGTACAAATGCCTGCGCATATCCATAACCTGCTGATCCTGTCATCTTCGCAACCTGCTCTTGAACGGGGGATAACCCGCCAGCAGAATTCCTGACAACAAGAGGATCCATATTAAGACCAATATTCGTTCCTATAAGGGTAATTAATACGAAAAAGAAGCCAAGTTTACTAATCTTTCCCCACAAATAAAACTTTCTTTCAGAAATCAAAAATGTGGAAATAACAGTAAAAACAGATAAATTATAAAAGTGTTCCAACAGTACGTTCCTGGTCCAGTCTGTCATATATTGCCAGAATGTATATTGTAAAGCTCCTAAAACAAGAATTCCAAACCCCAAAACATTTATCAGTGGTTTATTAAAATAAATATCCGGTTTCGATAATAGCACTATCAAAAGGGTAGCAGGCGCCCAGAAAAAGCGAAAACTGCCTATAATCGGTGGTAGATTTCTAAAAACAACATATAGCGATGTTGATGCTATTGTTATTAAAAAAAGATAATATATTGTTTTATCGCGGTTGCTCATTAAATAAAAAAGTAACAACTAATAAAATATTAGGTTTGCCTTATTACATTGGTATACTCATCCCACGTACCAATATCTTTCCATGAATTCTGACTAACCGGGAAAACACCTCGATTTTCCCACCTCGCTTTTAATCTTTTGGATAAGGTCGGTAATATGGAAAAATTTGTTTTCAGGTATTTCATTAATTAGATGCGGCTCTAAAATATACATACCGGAATTAATTTTAAAGGTTAATTCCGGTTTCTCATTGAGCGATTCCAAAATACCATTTTCGCGTGAATCTATTGTCCCATACGGAATTGGATAATGCTTTAAGGCAGCTACAATGGTAATATCATTTTTATTTTCCGTATGGTATTCACAGATTTCGCTATAATCCTCTTCAATGATAATATCGCAGTTGCTAACAAAAAATGATTGATTTATCTTACCCTTCAACAAATATAAGCTTCCGGCCGTTCCTAACGGCTTTTCTTCCTCAAAGAAGTCAATGTTGTATTGATTATGATTGAATTGTTCCAAGTAATGTTTTATCATTCCTGCTTTATAGTTTACAGAGTATAAAAAAATTGTTGCAGCCCACATCCGAAAAGCGCTGCATGATATCTTCAAGTATAGATTTATTTCCGATGGGTATTAAAGGTTTTGGCAACACGTTCGTTAAGGGTTTCATTCGAGTCCCCTTGCCACCGGCCATAATAACCACCGGTAAATTAAGTTGCTTTTTCACAGGCTTTCTTTCTACCGGAAAAACATCTTCCCAAAAATATACGTCTGATAGTTGTTTATTTTTATCCAGTACAGGCATGCATTCTGCCTTGTATTTAAGCATTTGTGACTTAATTAATTCGAAAGAGTCAGCGATATTGGCAACTCTTGTTACGCGGCGCAATATTTTTTCCAGCGGGGTATCCAAAGATTGGTTTTTGATAATGGCACGCTGAATATCGCCAATGCTTAATACATTGATGAATTCAGAACCTTCAAAGACTAACAATAGCCTTTTAAACGTTTTATCCATTCTTTTTAGCGCATCTAAAATCGTTGATGCATTCTGGATACTAATTGATTTTATCTTTTCTTCTTTGTTCATTGTATATCCCGATATCCTAATAAACGATGCTTGTTTTGATTATAATGCTTCGGATATTTATGCTCCCATTGTTGTTTTACTTCCTGATATATCTTATCATGATGAATTTTTTTGCCAATCTTAAAATTAAGCCTGCTTTTGGAAAATTTTGATTTAAACTTAAATAATGAGTCATATTCATTTTTGGAATTGCCGCCGCCAAAATGGATATATCTGCATCCTTTATCAAAAGCTTTCTGAATTGCTAAATTTTGCATATAGTCATTGATAGGTAATTTTCTGTGATTTACCGAACCAGCCGAAAGGAAGTTATGGGCATAATGTTTTGTAAATAAAATTGAAAAACATCCCAATAGTTGATTTTCTTTCCAAACCAGTATTAGTTCCTGTTGCTGTTTTAAGTCGGCTATTTGTCGGAAAAACTCTTCTGAAAACAAATAATAATCAGTGGATTGAATATACTGCATTGTCTCTAAATATAAATTATAGAACCTAGAAAATTCATCCTTGTCTTCAGCTAATGTATGATATAATTGCTGTTTTTCGGCTTTTCTACAGTTTTTTCGGGCTTCTTTAGAATAAGCTTTTTGCCAAATATCATCCAAATCATCATATTCAGATAATTTAATAAAAACCGTTGTTCTGTCATATATAATATTCCAGTAGCCATTATCAAATCTATCATTCCCTAAAACTGGCTGAAATCGTGTAAATTCCGCAACAACATTGTTATTTATACAATAATCATCAACAACATTATAAAAGCTATCAATAAATTTTTTATCATAAGATGAACTCAATACCCCATTATAGCCATAAGCACCTTGAATATCGAAATATGTATCATCCAGATCATAACCCAACTCATTCACTGAATTCATTAAAAAAGGATAAAGCGCAATTTCTCCATCCTTTTCAAAAACAAAACATTGAGCTTTTCCATCACCGTAATTTTCGTATAATTCATAATATTCAGGGGTGTAATAAACATCTTGTTGCTCTAAAGGCAATTTTTGGAAACATTCCTTCCACACTTGTTTGTCTACTAAAGATAAAATTTTACAATTTAGCATATGTTATACAATTCCTACTTAAATATCTTATTTATTGTTTTTATACTAATAATCGTTCCTGCTCTAAAGACCTTCATATCAACACTTTTAAAATCATCATCATCATCTATATTAACTGCTTGCTGCATAATAATTTTACCACCGTCTAATGACTCGTCGACCAAATGCGTTGTTATGCCAGTTATTTTTACGCCATATTCAAGGGCTTGGTCAATTGCTTTAAGTCCTTTAAAACTAGGCAACAAAGAATTATGAATATTTACAATTCTTTTATTAAATTCTTTTAGAATTGTATCCCCAATAATATATTTCCATCCGGCCAAAAAAACATAATCAATTTTATTTGATTTTAAAATTGAAAGTATTTCCTTTTCAAATGCTTTTTTACTCTGAAAATTTTTTTTATTAATTGTTTCTGTTTTTATTCCATTTTGTTTTGCAACATTTAAAGCGTAAGATTCATTATTGCTACTTAATAAAAGTTCCAAGCTTGGTCCTATTAAACCATTTTTGTATTCATTTATAATATCAATAGCTCCGCGGCCATAACCAGAAATTAAAATGGCAAAAGATTTTTTTTTCATAAAGATTATTTTTTTGAGAACCTAATATTAGTTTTAAATTGAAACAAAATATTTTAATAATAATATTACTTTGCAATAAGACACAATATTCAATCAATTAATTTTCTGATTATTCTTCTTAGCTTATTGAAGACTCTTCTAAAAAAAGGTTTCTTTTGAATAAATATAATTCTCAAAATGATAAATATCATACTCTTTAAAATATTCAACTTTATCCGGATGTTTTTTTACCGTAAAATTTTCATCAAAAGATCTGTAATGATGTTCAGACCTTCCTCTTGCATGAAGGCCATATTCGCCAATATTAGAAGTGAGATTAACTTTTGGAATTACTGAAAGCCTATTATTAACTCTATGAAAATAATTCCCAATAGCATCCCATGTGCTATTCCCAGGCCCCCTTTCGTTTATTTGTTTAAATTTTTTCTGAAAAAATTTTGCTTCTTTTTTGCTATTGGTAATTGATACTCAAATTGTTAATCGATCAATGTTTTGGGAAACTGTACATTCAAATCAAAAGTATCCCAGGCTCTTTTCCATGTGGCCCACCCCAATGAATGTCCGTATTTAGCAAAAAAATAATCCGTATCTCCTGGTACCGGAATAGGCGTAAAATTGGAACCCGTAACGGTTCCGACTCTCTCATCATCCTTATATTTAATCAGCATTTCCTGTGCAAATTTCAAAAATGACAAAGGGGCAGATAATTTCATCTTCCAAAATAATGGCATTATTCTTTCTGTTTCAGATACCCAAGATATCGCGCGAAAGAACAGTAACCTCGGCACCTTTATTGGTTTCATTATATTTATAATGGGTTTCGCATAGCCAATCTACATTTTGCAAAATGGCTTTTACCTCATTTACCAGCTTATCTTCTCCGGGTTTATCCGGTCTCGGGCCATCAATGGCAACATAAAGTTTTTCAGGTTCAGCCTGCCGGATGTATTCGAATGTTTTCACTGTAACATCAGGACGGTTGAAGGCGATGATAAGGATAGGGGCATGGATAGTAGGTTTATTATAAATTGTCATAATTTACATTAATTTGTTTTTAATTGTTTCATACAAACTTTTGAACTTGTCTATTTCCCACTTATTCATACTAAAATATCTAAACACCAAAAGGTAGAGAAAAAATGCACCAAGTAAATTAAAAATCACTCTAAGTAGAGTCTCTTCAAAATAGTAGCTAATAGAAAAAGCAAATATAATACTGGTGAAAATTGGAAGAAGTAAAGGGAGAAAAGATTCTTTTAAGAACTTATTAATTGCTAATCCCGCAATTTTTTTTCCATAATATAACCTTGCAACGAATGTGAATAAACCGAAAAAAATACCAACAACAAAAATTGTTTCAGGTGGGTATTCCAGGGTATATAAAAAATATGCAAAAGCCACCCCCGACACCATTATTATACTCTCAGCAATGGTCATTTCCTTTATGCGCCCGACAGCACTAACAGCCGTTCCTATCTCAAAAGAAAGTTTCTGCACAAATAAACCAATGAGTATAAGTCTGGCAAAAACAAATGTATAATCCGGAACATCGGTTAACCAAAGTTTTAATAAATAATTTAATTCAAAAAAAATAGGAATAGCAAAAAGCGAAAATAGCAAGGCTGAATATTTTGTCGCAAGCGCTGTTATCCGAAGCATTCTATCGCGGTCGCCCCCGCCTTCACTTTTTACAAGCTGGGGTCTTATTGCACGTGTCATACTAACCGAAAGATTATTTACCTGATTCGATACTTGTTGCGAAATTCCATTAGCCGCATTGAGTCTTACTCCAAAAAAAACATTTATAATAACACCTCTTATCTGGCTGGCAATGATTGACGCAACTGAGCCAACAAGTCTCCAGGAACTAAAAGAAAGCATCGATTTTATCTGGAACCTGTCAAGGTAAATCGTTTTTATTTCACATTCTTTATATTTTCTATTGCTGTATACAATCTTTATGGACCTCTGAATTAACTGAGATAGAAACATTACAAAACCATAAGTAACCAACAGTTTATAGCTGGCAAATGAAAGATATACGGGCTGCGGCCAACCGAATAAAATTACCAACCAAATCAAAAACAGAAAGCATAAATAAATCTTCATGTGCATTCATTATAGCATCATAAGGAGTTAATGCAACAGTAACAAAAGTAGATAATGTAACAAAATGAAACACGGTTTTTGCTGCCTGCATCCTGTTTTCAGGAATGTTGAGATAGTATTCAAACATAAAATATCCACCCACTTCAATGATTATTAATAAAGCTAATCCAAGAACCAGGTGTAAAAAGAGAGCGGTGTTAAACGTTTTTTTTAAAAATAAATCATCATTTTTTCCAAGACTATGTGATAAAAAACGCATGGAAGCACTCGACAAAATAGCTTTTAAGAATGCCAACATACCAACCACTCCGGCTACCAGCGAATAGATTCCATAATCTGTTTCCCCCAGGGCGGCTAAAACTAATCGAGTACTAATCAACCCGATGATTAATACAACAATTAGTTTACCATACAGCACAATGCTATTAAGAATAACTCTATCGGAAGTTTTCAACTAGGGCAATATTTAAATAATTGTTATTCAATGAGTTTTTTAAAATTCTGTCCTAACACATCCAGTGAGAACTCATTTTCAAAGGCAACTCTTGTTTCGCTAAGCAAATTATCATATACATTCTTATCAAGAAGTATTTCCTCAATTTGTTTAACAATATTTTTCACTTCCAGCGATGAACAATGTACGCCACATTTATAATTATTAAAAAATTTCCCTACAGAAGAATAATCAGGCCCATGAAAAAATATCGGTAAACCAGCGGATAAGTAAAAACCAATTTTGCTTGGAAAAGCGTAACTCATATGGTGCTTACTTTTATCGTCAAATTTATATGGCGCATAGCCTAAGTGTGAATTTTGCATGTAAGCTATCAAGGTCCGCTCGCTTTGCCATCCCAGTTCTTCTATACTAATATTATCGTAAGTTTTTTTTAGCTTGTAGTTGGAAGCAATGGTAAATACTAATTGGTAATTTGAATTTTCTTTTTGAAATTGAGACAATGCTTGAGCAAATATCTCAATTTCATTTTTTGCATAAACTGAACCCCCAAAAAATATATGAATTTCAGAATTATCCTTGGACATTGTGAAAGTTTCAGGAATATTATTTTCGTACCCAAGTCTTAAAATAGCAGTTTTTTGAGAATAATTGTTTTTTATATAATTATCCATTGCTTCTCCAGCTACAAAAATTCCATCAAAATTTCGTATAGCTTTATAATAGTTGTCTCTCTTTAACTTATAAATTCTTTTTTTATCCGCTTGCTCGGCTTTAACGGTATCTGAAATAAATCCAATATGCTTTATGTCCTCAATAATAATAGGATCACTTAAAATTGACAGTACATCTGCACGGAGGAGAATAAAAGCGCGATCTATATTATTTTTCTTTACAAAGCGTTTTAGCCGGTATCGAACAAAAGGAATTTTTATAAAATAATAGAATTCTTCGATAAAAGGAATTTTCTTTAAATATTTTAGCCCTCTAATACGTGGCCAAATTCTCAAAGAATGCAATTCTTTAGGCATATTATCATACTTACTGGGCCATCGTTTCCTGGTTCTGTTCCCAATTCCAAAATAACAGAAGTTTTCAATTCCATATACTTCCATTATCCTGCGGTAAAGAATAGCACCAGCATTATCCCCTAAAGCATAACCGTCTCCTATGAATAAAATCATTATCCTATATGTTTTTTGCGTATTGCTGCAATAAAGTGGTCATTTACTAAAGCTACAGAATAACTATTGTTTTTATTAACATAGAGATTTAGCCAGAATAAAACTCTTACTATCAATCCTTTTATTATTTTCTTTAAAAAAAAGCGAAGATGTACACCTCCGTATGCATGCTTAAAGAAATAAAAATTGACAATTTCTAAATTATGCTGATTCAACAAATTTTTAAGTGATTTTTTGTTGTAAAATACAACATGCTGTTCTCCTTGATAATACCTCCAATGCGATTTGGAAACTTTTGCATTTAAAGAACTAGTATTTCCTGTTTTAATAAGTAACAAGGTATCTTTCGTCATATATTTTCCAATCTCGTAAAATAATGCATGAGGTTTGTTCAAATGCTCTATAACATCATATAGAATAATAATGTCAACTTTTTCACTTAAACTATTGTGACTAAAATATCCATTAATTATATTTAAATTAAATGTTTCTTTTGCATAATCACAGGCAACTTGTGATGGTTCAATACCATACAATTTATGAATTCCATAATTATGAAATTCATTCAATAAAGATCCAGTACCACAACCTATTTCTAAAACAGAAAGGTTTTCGTTTTCAAAATCGTATGACTTTAAAATCTTTATTAGGTCTTTCACTTCATTTTTTCTTGAAAAATTATAAATTGAATAATCATCAAAATCTAGATTTTCATAATTGATTTTATTTGCAGAACGTTTAAATTGTAATTTACATTCATTACATTTTAAGAGTTCAAATCTATTTCTATTATCAGTAAAAAAAATGATAATATTGTTAGATTTGCATACAGGGCATAATATTAAATTACACATAACTTGACTTTTTTTATTTAAAATCATTAATTACACTTCTATAAGCTTTCAACAAGCTTTTCCTAATCTCATCATCCGAATGCGCAAACATTTTATGTGCGCGTTTATAACTTTTCTCAGCTCTCTCTTTTCTTAAATCAGGATTATCAAGCAAATTTTCAATAGCTTTAGCCAGCCCTTTTACATCTAATTTATCAACCAATGAGATTATTTCTTCTTTTTCATTGACTTCATGTATGCTACCTACATTATAGGCAACAACAGGGATTTTCAAAAACATGCTTTCCAATATAGTTCCTGAAATAATATCGTGATAAGTTGGGAGAACACTAATTTTGGCTTTAGATGCCATTTTATGCACATCATTTTGGGTAGGGAGAAAACCGGCCCATTCCACATTGTTGTGCACTCCTAACTCCTCAGCAATACGCTTAAAAGGTTCAATATTACCACTTCCTATAACACAAAGCGATATATTTGGTTTTTTCTTTTTAATCATGCTAAGTGCTTTTAATAAATCCTCTATTCCCTTATCTTTTGCTATGCGAGCAAAAAATACCAAATCGTATTTTTTTGAAATATTTTGAGGGTAATTGATTTCAGATTTCGGATACGTATTCCAAAACAAATTAATATTTGGGTTAAAACCTTTTATATCGTTTGCCATTGTATTGGTCCGATAAAAAGCATTTTTAATTCTTCTTAGGATTTCAGATTCAACAGCTATACGTTTTTTTACCTTAGTTGAGTTAATTTTGCTAGTCTTAGAAATAAACCCTTGCAGAGTTAGAATGGTTGGATACGTATTAATAAACTGTAAAGCCGTAGAGGAATAATAAGCATTTTCTGCTCCGTGTAAATGGATAATATCGGGGTTTATTTGGTTTACTAATTTTTTTGTTATCCGCCTATTTTTCTTGTAGTTTGAAATATAATCCCATTTTAAAAAACCTGGCCAATGCCTGCCAATTAAAGGCATATGTGCATTGTAGAAATAATAATTAATACCTTCCTTGGTATATTTCTTTATTCCTTTGATATATTCATGTGGGGAGATAACGTGTAATTCAAGGCGAGGATCGTTTTCCCATATTTTAAGAGATGTTGGAATCCAGGGGGCAATTTCCCCTATTCGTTTAAATGGCTTAATATGGTCTTGAACATCCTTGTTGGTAAAGTGACATAGCCAAACAACTTTTATTTTTTTAGTATTCATATCCTATCTATAAAAAAAGTATCTAAACCTGAATTACTTAATGATATTTTCAAATCATTTATATTTATTTCTCTTTTCTTAATATTCACAACGTCAGTATATCTCATTCCATTTCCAGCAACAATATGATAATCATTCATTGGGATATCGGTTCTAAACTCTGCAGCATCAATATTAAGTTTAGTTGATAGTTCTTCAATACTTTTTAATGAGTTATCAATAAATCTTTCATAACTTATAATGTGAAAATCTTTATCATTCATGTGTTTTATTATTGAAAGTATATGTTTGTTATAATAATTTTGCCATCCAATTACTTTACCCTTTGATTCCTTTACCCATTTAGATTTCATTACTTCATTAATATCTCTAATTAAAATAACAGGAAAAACATCTATTTTTTTTCGAAGTTCATTAAATCTAATAATGTCTTTTGAAGAGTCTATAATATATTCTATCATTGGATTATGACTAAAAATAGAATCATATATAACTTTATTGTTTGCATTTGATTTTTTTAAATAATTGGAAAATAATTTTTGGGGGATTATCTTATAAAACAAATTCCATTTATAAATATAACGAATGATTTTATCCTTTTTGAAATCCGTGAAATATGACAAACTATCAAAATGTTTTATGGGAACTAATTCAGGTGTTTTCTTGATTTCAACTTTTCTATATTTTGCTAAATCATTAATAACATTCGACCAAACTATGCAATTATCAAAGTATTCTCCACAAGTACATTTTTGAACTGAATCAATATTTTCAATTTTCCTGTAATATTGCCAAGTTAAATGTTTTAATTCACCTGTGGAAAAGGTGTTTTTAAATTGCCCTAACGAAATATCTAAGAGAGTTGAGCCAGAATGGCCAACTGATAAAATAAAAATTACTTTTTTCATCTGGTTAAGTTGTGTTATTATAAATTTATACTACTAGGTACATTAACAATCCTATCTTCCAAAAACTCAGAATTAGTTAAATCGCCGCATTGGCAATCTTTAAACATCTCAAGTTTATTCATTAACTGCCAGACCGGGCGGATCATGATGCTGTTTTCGTTGGTGTATTTTAAAAATTCGTCGCGTTCCTGTTTGTTGTTTAGTAATATGGCGTTGAGCCAATAGTTGGAACGGGAATTTGGGGGTTCGGTGATGTGTTTTATTTGTTTGTTGTTTGTTGTTTGTTGTTTGTTTTTAAATGGTTTGCCTGAATTAAAGAAAGTCGTATAAGCCTGCGCGGTTTGGCGTTTGTTTTGGATGATTTTCTCTATTTGTTCCATTTGAGCAACACCAAGTGCGGCATTAATATTGGGCATTCTGTAATTATAACCTATTTCATCATGTATGTATTGCCAGGGGTGAGGCACTCTTGCCTGGGTGGTTAAGTGTTTAATATGGTTTCCCAGTTCCTCATCATCAGTCAGAATCATTCCCCCGCCTCCGGTTGTAAGTATCTTATTTCCATTAAAGCTTAATATGCCCATCTTACCAAATGTTCCTGTGTGCTTGTCTCTATAGAAACTTCCCAGGCTTTCAGCTGCATCTTCTACAACTGGAATGTTGTATTCATTGCAGATTTCTACAATTTCATCAACGCGGCAGGGATGGCCGAAGGTGTGCATGGGGACGCAGGCGGATATTTTACGGTCGGTTGATTTGTTTATTGTTTCTTGTTGTTTTGTTTGTTTGTTTAATTGTTTAATCGTTGAATCGTTTAGCCATTTTTTCAGAGCTTCGGGTGAGAGGCCCATGGTGTCTTTATCAACATCAATGAATACGGGCTGAGCGCCGGCATAGGAAATTGCATTGGCTGTGGCGATAAAGGTTAAGGGCTGTGTGATGACTTCGTCGCCGGGTTCTACTCCTGCAACCAGAAGAGCCAGGTGTAATGCATTCGTGCCGTTGACGGTAACTATGGCTTTTTTCGCTCCGGTATATTCTGCCACCATCTCCTCAAACCGATCCACGTATTTTCCCACGCTGGAAACAAAGGTTGAATCAATACAGTCGTTAAGGTATTTTTTTTCGTTGCCCTGAAAGACTGGAGCGTGGAGAGGGATGAAGGCTTCGGGCTCGTTGTAAAGCTCGCGGATGAATGAGATTATGGGTTGGTATTTAGTTGGCATTTTGTTGATTTGTTGAATTGTTTATTTGTTGAATTGTTTATTTGTTTAAGCGGGATTTTCGGAGTGAGTTAAGCATGTTTGCTACCTTTTCGATATCTAAACGATATTGGTTTTCTTTTTCATTATTCAGATAACCTAAGTCATTGGCTATTATCACTTGGTTCATCAGTTCCATCAAGCTGCTATAGGATAATTGATAAAAGTGTGCCTGGTCTTTTGCTGATGTTCTGGACGAACCTTCAGCAATATTTGAGCAAACAGAAACAGCAGCTCTTCGCATTTGATTGATTATCCCAAACTTTTCCTCTCCCGGAAAATCTTTCGTGTCAAAGTAAACATTTTTGGAAAGCACTCTGGCCTCTTGCCAAACATTTAATTTTTCAAATGCAAACCTGAAATAATCGGGCATAGTGTGGTGTTGAGTTGTTTATTCGTTGATTTGTTGGAACGGTTAAACAGTTAAACGATTAAACATATAAACACTTAAACATCTTTCACCATCCAACACTGAAGTTTCATTCTATTTCATACAAATAAATTCTGTATGGAGATGTTTTATTTTCGAATTTTTTATGATACTCAAGTCCTAACTGATCACTGTTTCCAATTTCGGCAGCTACAAAAATGTATTGACAATTTAGTTTACTCTTCAGCACTTTAGTTCTAATATTTAAATTTTGAATTGGCTTTGTAATGCTATCTCTTTTATAAATCTTTGGTATCACATAACCTCGCGGGCCATATTTTCGGTTAATCAATTCTGATGAAGGAATAACACAAACACTTCCCCAGTCAACAAAGAATTTATATAAGCTACTGTCTTTTTTAAGCTCAGGTTTAATAATATCATATATTTGTTTTTTATATTGTAGAGGGTAGTTTGAAAAATAACCATCAACCGTGTAAAAACCATTATACAATGCAACACCTGGTTGTAGTCCTATAGATGCAACCCTGTATGTGGATTTATCTTTACGGATATAGTCATCTATGTCCTCGTATAAATCTTCACTATAAAAGCGCTTCCATGAAATTACTCCGGCTTTCCTATTTAGCACCTTTGTTTTTAGTAATTGTCTATACATTGAATTTCCCTCAAAAACAAATCCCAAATGCATAATAAAAATTAATACCACTATAATTTTACCAAATTTATATGATACCAATTTATTTAATACAAAAAAGTAAAGGATATAGAAAAAAGGTGGTAGTAACCAATAGAACCTTTGCATCTGAATTTGTTTCAGAAATGGAAAAATTCCAGTGTAAAAGTTATAGAAATATTTATTTTGAAATAATACAGCTAAGAAAGATATTCCAATAATTATTAAACCAGTATAGTATATGTTTTTATATTTTTTAAAATGATTTCTATTAACTAAAAGCGAGCCAAGTATTAAGAAAACCAAACTAATTATAATAGGAATCTTTATAATTATATTATGCCCCCATTCACCAAAGAGGAGATTTATAAAAAATTGATATGATTCAGTTAATGAATGTGTTGGCATTACAGTACTAGATCTATGAGAAACAAATTCTGGAGAAATAGATGAAAGAATCAATCGGTAATTTGTAGCCATATGTAGAATAAACATAACTACCACAAATGCAATTTCTGGTAATGGGAATTTTTTCGTTCTCATCCATTTTAATAATAAAAAAACACCTAAAATTGCTATTAAAAAAATACCTGTTAATACAAAGCTTGAATACAAAACATAGAAAACTAAAACTGCATAACTTAATATTGGCTTTAACTTAACATTTATCAATCCAAAAATAATTAGCGGTAGCCCAGCAACACCCAGTCCTCCATGGGGCCAAAATGGCAACAAAGCATATAGGATTGAAACAATAGTCAAGATAAAAATATTTAATTTAGGAGATAATGTTTTTAACAGAAAAAACATGCCAACATAGGCAAATATTGCAATTAATATGATATTAGCAATGTAAGCATGTATTGGCTTAAAAATAAAATACAACAATAATTCAATGGAAAATTCGCCTGGGTATGAAGCTCTGGGTAATCCACTCATAGCTTGTGGAATAATTTCATTATTAGGTGTAAATATTTTTCCACTTTCAGTTAAGATAATATTCCATATCACATTGCTATCTAAGCTATCATATCCAAAATTGAACCAGGAGTTTTCACCGAATATAATATAAGGCAAGTAATATATAAATATGAAAACTAATCCAAATAAGAAAAGATTTGATATTGATATATTATTAACAAATTGTTTAATATACTTTTTCATCTTGTCAATGTATATTGGTATAGTTTAATAAAATAATAATTAATATGAATTTATTCTTTTGATTATGAACTCAATTTCTTCATCTTTTAAATTAAAATATAGTGGTAATCTAATTAAACTTTGTGAATAATAATCGGCATAAAAAAGCTCTCCTCCGTGATATTTTTTGATATAATACCCACTTTTATGCGAGCAATTAAATTAAAAACTCTAATTATGAATGGTCCGAAATATAGCCAAGCTTACAATCCCTTTGCTTTCCTTCTTCAAAAACACTATAAAACATATTTGCATTGTTAATTGAATATTGAAATATAAAAGATGATCTTGAGATAATGTCCTGTTATTTATCAGTAGTTTCGTCAACAATATAAATAGGCCTTTTTTTTACCCCTTCAAAAGTTTTTCCAACATATAGACCAACTACACCAAGTATAGCTATAATAAAACCGGCGAGTAACCACACTGAGATTATTAAACTTGTATACCCCATAATTATTACATCGCCACTTAAATATTTAATTAAATAAATGATTGCAACAATAAAAGATAAGAATGAAATGGACAAACCAACAATTATGGAAAGCCTAATCGGTTTATCGGAATAAGCCAGCATAATATCCATGGCTAAAATAATAAGCCTTTTAAAATCATAGCTTGTTTTACCTTGGTATCGCTCACTATGATCAACCTTTACTTTTGTCTGCTTAAAACCAACCCATTTTATCATGGTGGGAAAGTATCTGATCGATTCACGCATTGTTTGTGTAGCATTTATGACCTTTTTGTTATAAATACCAAAATTTGCAATTGACTCATCCTGTATTGTTCCGGTTAAATATCCCAAAGTACGGTAAAATAACTTGGATAAAAACCGTTTCACAAACGAATCTTTTCTTTCATAACGGCTTGCTAAAACAATATCGTAACCTTCTTGCGCTTTGTTATAAAGTTTATTAATCTCCTCGGGCTTATCCTGTAAATCGCAGTCCATAACAACTATCCATTCTCCGGTTGCATAATCCAATCCTGCTGTAATAGCATAGTGTTGTCCAAAATTTCTACTAAGTTTTAACCCTTTTATTTTTGTGTTATTTTTAGCTATTTGTTGAATTACTGCCCACGATTTGTCCGGGCTACCATCATCAACCAATATAATTTCATAGTCATCAGTGAGTTTCGTTATTGAAAACTCAATGCGTTGAACTAGCTCTGATAGAATTTTTTCAGCTTTATAAACTGGACTAACTATTGTGATTTTCATCTGTTTATAATTTTGATTTCAATGGTCAGATGGAGCTCGCCATGACGAGTATTCTCCAACTAAACAAGCTATATAGCTTCTTAATAATCATGCTCGTGTGTGTTAGGTTATTGTCATGGCTCGGTTCATTTAACTAAATTTTTACAGAAACAAAAATACCGGCTATAATCAATAATAAATCTAATTAATTATAACTTCCCGCAAATTGCACTTCCCAAATCTTCTGGATTATATATTGTATCTCATTATTGCTTAATTCAAAAAACATTGGTAATCGTACCAGATTTTTTGTATAAAAGTCACTATTGGGTAAAATTGGAGGTTTTTGTATGTTTGAATAATAACCAGATTTATGCAAACTCAAATAATGAAATACCGCATGAATACCATTCTCTTTAAGATAACCAATATCCACCCAACCGTATTTATTCACTTCACCCCGGAAAAATTCCGCACGATTCGTTCCTTTTTCCCATATTATCTCAGCACGCTTGATAAACCGTTTATCATTAATGGTTAACATACCCCCTTCCCCCGCATTAATATTCTTCGTTTCGTGAAAGGAAAAAGCGCCGAAGTGCCCAATGCTACCAAGTGGTTTATCTTTGTAGTAGGAATCAACAGCCTGAGCATCGTCTTCTACAACATACAGGTTATACTTATTGGCCAGTTTCAGTATCTTATCCATATCCACCGCAACACCCGCATAATGGACAACAACAATAGCTTTTGTTTTATCTGAAACTAAGTCTTCCACGTCATTTTCATCAATTCCCGGATGATCTTTCCGACTGTCTGCAAAGACTATTTTAGCCCATTGCCGCACATAAGCCAACGTTGTGGAAACAAATGTATAGGAAGGCACAATAATCTCATCTCCCGGCTCTATTTCCATTAAAAGCGCTGTCATTTCCAATGCATCTGTACAGGAGGTGGTTAATAAGGCTTTTTGAAAACCATATTTGTTCTCAAAAAACTTCTGGCATTTTTGTGTGAATTGCCCATTACCGGAAATTTTACCGGAATACACGGCCTGATACATGTAATGCATTTCCTTGCCAGTAAGGTAGGGTTTGTTGAAAGGAATCATTTGTTCCATATGTGATAAATGTATTGTTTTGATTTAATTTTGAAACCACTTTTTTGATAAAGTTTCATAGCAGGTTTGTTATTATATTGAGTGGCAACTTCTAAAGTTTCAAAACCTCTATCAAAAGCATAATTTGTGGCTACCTGAATTAAATAAGATGCTATACCTTTTCCTTGTGCCTGAGGATGAACAGCTATAAGTCCAATTTGAGCAGTTCCATTGTTATTATTTCCCAATGTTATTAAACTTCTAATTTTCTTTTATTGCTTTTAATAAATATTTTATCATCAAACTTACCTTTAATACTTTTGTCTAACCATACTTTATATAATTTTTCAAATTCATTATTTTGGAAATTTCTATCCAATCTAAATCTACTGTATGCCCCACTGAGATAAGCTAGATACAATAATTCATCGTAAGAATGAGTTGAACCATCATATTCTTCTCTAGCTATATTCTCTGGATTTAATGTTATATCCTTTCCCCATGTTATTTTTGTATCTACAAGGTTTATTCTATTGTCAGCAACTCCAATTTCTTGATTTGTAAACAAGTAGGTCAGTCTAAATTTTGATGATTCTGAAATAATATTATTTACATTATTTTCTATACTATTTTGATAATATACCATTCCTACATACTGGATAACCAAAAAATTTAGAATCCCATTCTTTTTTCTTAATATTCATCCTTAAGTATTCATTTAAACTTTGTACATAAAAGAATAATTCAGGTAATTAATCTCCTCAGATATTCTCCATACGCACTCTTCCCCTGTCCTTCTATCAGCTTTTCAAAACCATCTTTTGCAATAAAGCCCATTTTCCAGGCAATCTCTTCAATGGCTGCAATTTTCAGGCTGGTTCGACGTTCAACTGCTTTTACAAATTCGGTAGCTTCGCTCATGGCTTCATGCGTTCCGGTATCCAGCCAGGCATAGCCGCGCGACATGATTTGGAGTTTTAAATCGCCTTGCTTCAGGTATTGCTGGTTTACGGAAGTAATCTCCAGCTCACCCCGGTGTGAGGGTTTTACCTTTTTGGCTTTATCTACCGCGCTGTTCAGGGTACGAAGTACAAGCCCACAACAGCATAGTTGCTTTTGGGGGTTTCGGGTTTTTCTTCAATGCTTAATACATTCATATCTTTACCTACATCCGCCACGCCATAGCGCTGCGGGTCTTCCACATAATAGCCGAACACTACTGCTTTTTGTTCTTCTTTTACCGTATTCACTGATTCGGCCAACAGCTTTTGAAAACCTGCACCGTAAAAAATATTATCACCCAGCACCAGGCAAACATCATCATCACCAATAAAATCTTCGCCAATGATAAATGCCTCGACTAGCCCCTTCGGGCTTTGGCTGTTCGGCATAGCTCAGTGAAAGTCCCAATAGGCTGCCATCGCCAAACAGTTTTTCAAAGTTGGGCAAATCTTCCGGTGTAGAGATAATCAAAATCTCCCTTATCCCAGCTAACATCAATACGAATAGCGGGTAATAAATCATGGGTTTGTCGTAAACCGGCAGCAATTGCTTGGATACGACTTTGGTTATGGGGTGGAGACGGGTTCCGGCACCGCCTGCTAAGATGATACCTTTCATGGTCTTAACTGTATTAACTATTCCTATATTTCATGTCATCGGGATTACTTAAAAATCCTTCCTGAACAACTTTTTTTATTTGAGCTATTCCCTCATGGACTGTTTTTGTAGTTTGAAAGCCTAGCACCTTGTTTATTTTATCAAAATTGACTCTGTAATCCCTGGGGTCTTCATCTTTTTTAACGTAATTAATAGTAGCATCAAGTAATTCTTTTTGCATTTCATCTGCAAGCATTCTTTTTGTGTAATTTTCTGATGTATTACCAACATTAAAAACATCAAAAGCTACTTTCTGCTTTTCAGCTTCAATCACATGAATAACAGAACGGGCCAAATCTTCTACATGACAATACGGCCGCCAAAATTGCTCACCAAATATCAGTAATTCTTTACCTAATGCCAGGTCTTTTGTAAACTCATTTACTGTTAAATCAAATCGCATACGCGGGGAGAGTCCATATACGGTAGCAAATCTTCAAACAGGTTGGTTTTGTCTTATTTTTTTCCGGTTGAGAAAGCAAATATTTCTCTGCTGCCACTTTCGTCTCAGCATACAAAGAAACCGGGGCCAATTCAGACTCTTCTGTCATGTAATTTTCGGGGTTCTTTGACTTACCATAATTGCTGCAGGTAGAAGCAAAAACAAAGCGTTCCACTCCAAATTCATTGGCTTCCTGATACATCTTTTTGGTGGCTTCCAGGTTGGTCTCCTTTGCCAATTCGGGTTGTTTGGAACAGGCCGGGTCTCCTACAATGGCAGCAAGGTTTACGACCATATCCATACCTTGCAATGCTTTTTCACGGTCTTTTTTCTCTCTGACATCGCCTTTTATGAATTCAAAGTTGGGATCATTCAATAATTCGACAATAGATTCCCCTCCAAACATCAAAATATCCATCACGCGAACTTTAAATCCTTCTTTTAATAGGAGTCTGGCAAGAATACTACCAATGTAGCCTGCGCCTCCGGTTATTAATACTTTTTTCATGTTATTGTCTTTCAATAATTATAATTTCTATGGTTCATTTTTTCCAAGTTTTATCTATTTTTCTCCCTTCGCTATCTGAGTAATTATGGTAGGAATAATAGCTCGCGCCGATTGTCTGTGGCCATACGTATTAAATGGCCTTGCTATGGTAACCGGTAATTCAAAAGCATTATAAAAAACTCATTGCCATCATATCTGCCCCGCTTTTGCTATCGCTATATGGCGACTGCGGCTGTTTGGGATGTTTTTCGTCTATAGGAACATACAAAGCAGTCCCATAAACTTCTGACGTTGACGTATGAATGACGCGGATATTGCCGTTTGACAAATATTCAAAATCCCTTTGACATGGTGTCCACATAACTATCAGGCGCGACATAGGGAATAGGGTATGGCGATCAATGCCGCCAAATGAAAAACGATATCAACTCCCCGTACCAACTCTTTACAAAAATGCGGATCTCGAACATCGCCGGTTACGATTTCCAGATTCGAATGCGCGGGAATATCTTCCAGCCATCCCCAATAATTGAACGAGTTATACTGGGACAGGGCGCGAACCTTGAAATTATTCTGTAACAGTAATTCTGTCAAATGAGAGCCGATAAAACCGTCGGCTCCGGTTACTAATGCTTTCATCTTGAATTGCCTGATAATGATATATCTGAAATGTTAAGGGTACTACGACTGGCGTATTCCCACCACACATTACTCAATCCCGCATTTCCCAAAATCAATTTTAACACCCGCCAGGAAGTATTGGTAATTTTATAGTCGTCCGGGATGTGGTCATACGCGCCACCTTTTTGTTCGCGAATCACCGCTGCCACGGCGCTCAAAACAGTGTGTGTTTCAAAACCGCTCAGGATAATGGTGCCGGCATCCTGCGCCTCCGGCCGCTCCATGGATTGGCGCAGAGAAATGGCAGGAAACGACAGCATGGCCGATTCTTCGCTGATGGTACCGCTGTCGGAGAGGGTGCATTCGGCATGCATCTGCAAATGAACATAGTCGGAAAAACCAAAGGGTTTTAAGAACCGGATCAGTTCATGCATTTGAAAATCTTTAAAAGTTTCCAGACGCTTGCGCGTGCGCGGGTGCGTCGAGACGATGACGGGCACTTGATAATCGTCCGCCAGCCGGTTGAGGATGGTTAGTATCTTACCCAGGTGCTCGAGATTGTCGACATTTTCCTCCCGGTGCGTACTGACGAGAAAATATTCTTTTTGGTGTGAGCGAGAGTTGCTGCAAGATGGTAGAGGCTTTGATCTTTTCCATGTTGTCGTACAACACCTCATACAGCGGCGAGCCGGTCAGATAAATCCGCCGATGCGGCAGGCCTTCGGATAACAGATGGCGGCGGGCGTGCTCGGTGTAAACCAGATTAAAATCGGCGATATGATCCACAAGCCTTCGGTTAATTTCCTCCGGTACATTCAAATCAAAACAGCGGTTGCCGGCTTCCATATGAAAAATGGGAATGCGCAGGCGTTTGGCAATAATAGCGGCAATGGAACTGTTGGTGTCGCCGAGGATCAGGACGGCATCGGGTTTTTCTTTCAGCAAGACTTGTTCGGTTTTGATCAGTATCTCGCCATAGACTCGTCCCAGCGAGGAGGTGTCCACGGACAGAAAATGGTCCGGTTTGCGCAGGCCGAGGTCCTGGAAGAAAATCTCGTTCAACTCGTAATCATAATTCTGGCCGGTGTGAATGATGATATGATTTACATGCTGGTCCAACAGCTTTATCGTCGAGGAGAGACGAATGATCTCCGGCCGCGTACCCAGTATAGTGACAACTTTTAGTTTTGAATTTGTCATGTTCTAAAATTTGATGAAATGATTATCATGAGTCCAGAGAGTAAATTTTACACTTGCTCATAGTATGTATCCGGATCTGCAGGATTAAACAGTTCATTGATCCAGAAAACAGTCAATAAATTGGTGTCTCCCGTATTGGTGATATTATGGGTGTACCAAACGGGAACATCGACAAATACGGGCTCATCACCTGTTAACTTGTACACGATGACCTCGTCCGTTCCGATACGGCGCAGCTGCATCAACGCCTCTCCCTGGATCACCATAAAGCGTTCAATTTTGCGGATATGAAAATGATTGCCGCGGGTAATACCCGGTTTTGTCGTTGAGTATGAAGTTTGACCGCTGTTATCGGATTTTACAAGTTCAATAAATTGTCCGCGGTCATCCGAATGAACATTAAAATCAGATGGAAAAAAATCAACAGGCAAGTAACTGCGGAATGTATTAAACAGGCAAAGATCAAAATAGTCCGATACATCCGGGATTATTTTATCATTGACATAAGTTTTGCGAAACCATTGTAATTTCTCTAAAATCTGGCTTACGTTTGCCCGGGCAATCTCTTGTATACCATGCTCACTCACGGTCACCCGGTCTCGAATCACACGCCAGATTTCAGACATTAAATCGTTGATGTAAATTAAATTCAATTCTGCATCAGTTTCAATTCTCGGGTCAAGGTTTTGAACAATCTGATGGGAAAATGTCGAGATCACGGAATTGTAAAACGGTTCACCAAAAGGACCGAAAACATTCGGAATAACCAAACCGGTAAACGGGGCGGCATGCTTTTTTGACCAGTTTATGAGCAGTTCACGCCCCTTTCGTTTAGATCTTCCATAGGGATTGTCGCGAGATTCCTGGGTTGATGAAGAAAACAAGACGTGCGGTTTCCTTTCGGTCTTTTCCAGTGCCTGTATCAGTTCTTGTACAAGCGCAACATTCGTATCATGCAGGATATTCTGATCATGATGCCGATTCATCGCCGCCAGATGAACAATGACATCGCATTTTTCGACAAATTCACAGAGTCGGGGACTCTTGTTAAAATACTCGTCTTTGAACGGAATCCGCTCAACATTTTGCTGCAATCCAAGGAAATTATAGAGATGGGTGCCCATAAATCCGGATTGTCCTGTAATGCCAATTTTAATTTTATCCATTTTATTCATTTCGAGCGCCAATCAAACCATTTGGAACATGGAAATCGAAACGTATCAGCGCTGCTGTCCTTTAAATTCATTGTTGAAAAAACCAATAATTTATTATTTTCGGATAACGCACGAATTCCATTCGCATAGCCCGGAGGTATCATCAGAATTTGCGCAGATTTTGCGTCCAATTTAAACTTTAAAACATCCAGATCATCAGATGGATTGTCAAAATCATCCAGTTTTACAGTAGCAATTAAAAACACTCCTTGAACAACATGAAACGCTTTTCGCTCCAGCTTGTGGGCCTGCCATGCACGTATCACATCCACAGATTTGTTTGAAATAGTATAAAATCTTTTGAAATCATTTATCGGCACAGTATTAACAAAACAGATTTCACCGCGGTCGTCAATATGGTTACCGCCATCGAATAGCTTTACATTATCCTGGCTTTGAATGAATTCAATCATTTTGATTTAAAGCTTGTTGGACGAAATTCAGTTTTGACAATAAATCCTTTGTTTCCTGAACATTCAGTCGGTAGGTATTTGAGGAATTGTAATCCTCTGCTTTGCTTATACGTTCTTCTCCATCCACAAAATATTTATTGTAATTAAGATCACGGGTATCCGCCGGTATGCGATAGTAATTATCACAATCCTGAGCAATGGCTTTTTCTTCCCGGGTCAAAAGTGTTTCATGCTGTTTTTCTCCGTGGCGCGTCCCTATTATGCGGATTTCAGTATCTGATTGGAATAATTCAATTAACGCCTGGGCCAGTGTTTCTATTGTAGCTGCCGGCGCTTTTTGAACAAAGCGATCCCCCTGATTACCGTTTTGATAGGCATAGAGCACCAGATCAACCGCATCATCAAGCGACATCATAAAGCGCGTCATTTGAGGATCGGTTATGGTAATCGGTTTTCTTTTTTTAATTTGAGATATAAACAGCGGAATAACGGATCCACGTGATCCCATGACATTGCCATATCTTGTTCCACAAAATATTGTATTACCAATATTAATTCTTGCTTTGGCCAACATCAGTTTTTCCATAAGTGCTTTGGACATTCCCATCGCATTGATTGGATATACCGCTTTATCAGTACTCAACACGATCAGTTTTTCAACATCATAATTTGCAGCAGCATTCAATACATTTTCCGCACCAAGTGTATTGGTACGGATTGCCTCCATCGGATAAAACTCGCAAGACGGTACCTGCTTTAATGCAGCAGCATGAAATACATAATCAACCCCCTGGATCGCCATCGCAATACTGTCGTAATGACGCACATCACCAATAATAAATTTCAGCTTTGGATGCTTTAAAAAAACTCGCATATCTTCCTGTTTTTTTTCATCCCGGCTGAAAACGCGAATTTCTTTAATATCTGCATGCAAAAACCGTTTTAAAACAGCATTCCCGAAGGAACCAGTCCCCCCCGTAATCAGCAGTGTTTTATTTTTAAACATGGTACAAATCCTGGTCTAATCAATATATATCTTTAGTAATTTTTATTGCGGAAAAAATCCATAATCTAAAAGTATAAAGTTCAGATTGCGGCCAGTACAGGATATATATGCGTATAGTTGAAGCATTTAAACGTTGAAAGGCTTATAAAAAGATGCATGAGAAAGATGCGTGGATGTTTGAAAGGCTGGCAAGGCAGTTTCGCCTATGCGTCTCATGCATTCATGCAGTCGAGCCGTGAAAAAATGCTTGAAAAAGATGCATGGTTGTTTGAACGACTGGCCAGACAGTTTCGCCTGCACGTCTCAAGCATCCATGCAGTCAAGCAAAGAAAAGAAGCTTGGGAAAGATGCATGCATGTTTGAAAGGCTGGCAAGTTCGGTTGCACCTAACTGCTCCCTCATTCAAGCTGTCAGGCCGTGAAAAGATGTTTGAGAAAGATGCATGGTTGGTTGAACGACTGGCTAGGCGGTTGCGCCTGCGCGTCTCAAGCATCCATGCAGTCGAGCAAAGAAAAGATGCTTGAGAAAGATGCGTGGATGTTTGAAAGATTAGCAAGTTCGATTGCATCTGGCTGCTCCCTCATCCATGCAGTCAAGCATTCTTATACGCTTCATACGCACGTTCAATGCCTTTTCGCAGTTCCGTTTTATACCGCCACCGCAGCTTTGTTGCGAGATCGACGTTTAGGAGCTTTCTGGGAGTCCCGTCGGGTTTTCGGGTGTCCCATTGGATGTTGCAGTGACAGTCGGTGATCTCGCGGATCAGTTCGGCCAGGTCTTTGATAGTGACGTCGGTTCCGGCGCCGATATTGATGTGGGTTTGCTTCAGGTCGTCGTACAACTGTGGAGCGCTGACGTTGTGCATGATATGCAGACAGGCATCGGCCAAGTCCTCGACATAGAGAAACTCGCGGCGCGGCGAGCCGCTGCCCCAGAGATGCACAGTCGGAACGTCAGAAGGTGCAAAAGTCAGAAGGTCGGGAATTTGACGTTCAGACTTTTCGACTTTAACCTTTTGACTGTTCACAATACCTTCTTTATTCAGCGCACTCAAAACATCCCTTTGTTCAGCGTTTCCGCTTACATTCCCTATCGGATTTTTGTTCAGGTCTGCCCGTATTGCATCCCAGTCGTTTGTTTCCAGGCATTTTGCCAGATGGAACTTGCGGATCAGCGCGGGCAGCACATGACTGGTTTGCAGGTCATAGTTGTCATTGGGACCGTAGAGGTTGGTGGGCATCACGGATATAAAGTCACAGCCGTATTGCCGGTAATAGTTCTCACAGAGTTTAATGCCGGCGATTTTGGCAATGGCGTAGGGTTCGTTGGTCAGTTCCAAAGGACCGGTCAGGAGGTATTCTTCTTTGAGCGGCTGCGGCGCCAGTTTGGGATAAATGCAGGAGGAACCGAGGTTGAGCAGTTTTTGGGTGCCTGACTGTTTGGATGCATGGATGATGTTGGCGGTGATCATGAGATTGTTGTACAAGAATTCAGCTCTGTAGGTGTTGTTGGCCAGGATGCCGCCAACTTTGGCGGCGGCTAAAAAGACATAGTCGGGTTGTTCGCGCTGAAAAAATTCATTGACGGCGGATTGATCCAGGAGATCCAGTTCAGTGTGCGTGCGCGTAACCAGATTGCGGTAGCCGTCTTTCCGCAGCCGCCGCACAAGAGCAGATCCGACCATGCCCGAGTGGCCGGCGATGTAAATTTTATCGCATAAATTCATAGTACAATTTGTGAGAGTTTTCTTTAAAAAGTTTGCTTGAAAAAAATGCTTGAGAAAGATGCAGGGTTGTTTGAAAGACTGGCAAGAAAATATCACCTGCGCGTCTCAATCATTCATGCAGTCAAGCCGTGAAAAGATGCTTGAAAAGATGCAGGGTTGCTTGAAAGACTGGCGAGGCAGTTTCGCCTGCGCGTCTCAAACATCCAAGCAGTCAAGCAAAGAAAAGATGCTTGAAAAAGATGTTTGGATGTTTGAACGACTGGCAAGGCAATTTCGCCTGTGCCTCTCATGCATCCATGCAGTGAAAAAATGCTTGAAAAAGATGTTTAGATGTTTGAACGACTGGCAAGGCAATTTCGCCTGTGCCTCTCAAGCATCCATGCAGTCAAGCAAAGAAAAGATGCTTGAAAAAGATGTTTGGATGTTTGAACGACTGGCAAGGCAGTTTCGCCTGTGCCTCTCATGCATCCAAGCAGTCAAGCAGTGAAAAAATGCTTGAAAAGATGCAGGGTTGCTTGAAAGACTGGCGAGGCAGTTTCGCCTGCGCCTCTCATGCATCCATGCAGTCAAGCAAAGAAAAGATGCTTGAAAAAGATGTTTGGATGTTTGAACGACTGGCAAGGCAATTTCGCCTGTGCGTCTCATGCATCCATGCAGTCAAGCAAAGAAAAGATGCTTGAAAAAGATGTTTCGATGTTTGAAAGACTGACAAGGCAGTTTCGCCTAACTGCACCCTCATCCAAACAATCAAGCTCAATATTCATTCTTCCAATCTACTCCGCTTTTCAGTTGGTGCAAGAGGCTTTTGTTCATTGCTATGAGTTTGTTTTCGAGTTCGTAGAGTTGGGTGTCGAGTTTTTTGAATGTTTCTGCGGTGATTTGTTTGGCTGCGGTCAGGGCGTAGAGCTGAGAGTAGCATTCGGCTGCGGAACTCAGGGCGATTCGTAGAAACGCAGGGTTTCTTTGATCGAACGCCGGGCATACCCTTCGGCGATGTTGCTGGATACGGACAGGGCGGAATCCTGAATCTGGCCGCGTATTTTAAACGGGACATCACAGTTGCTCATCACCGGACAAATGTTTTGATAAAAATTAATAGCGAGCTTCCATATATCCAATTTCCTGAAACCGCGGTTGATGTTGCGGTCGCGATACAAAAAACGACTTTCCACGATACCCCCCAAAATATATTTGGATACAAGGCGGTTTGAAAGGCTAGCAAGGCAAGCTTGCCTGCGTGTCTCAAGCATCCATGCAGTCAAGCCGTGAAAAAATGCTTGGGAAAGATGCATGGTTGCTTGAAAGACTGGCAAGGCAGTTTCACCTATACGTCTCAAGCATCCAAGCAGTCAAGCCGTGAAAAAATGCTTGAAAAGATGCGTGGTTGCTTGAAAGACTGGCGAGGCGAGTTCACCTGGCTTTTCCGTCATCCATGCAGTCAAGCAAAGAAAAGATGCTTGAAAAAGATGTTTGGATGTTTGAACGACTGGCAAGGCGGGTTTGCCTAACTGCTCCGTCAGTCAAGCATCTTTTCAGTAGCCTCGCTTTTCAACTTTTTTCAAATCCGCCTCTACCATCATGATGACGAGTTGTTTGAACGTTGTTTTCGGCTGCCAGTTGAGATCTTTTTTTGCTTTTGTCGCGTCGCCGATGAGGAGATCGACTTCGGTGGGGCGATAGTAATCGGGATCGACACGCACCAGTGCGCGGCCGGTTGCGCTATCAATGCCGATTTCTGTTTCATTTTCGCCCTGCCATTCGATCGTGATATCCGCGGCCTGAAAGGCCAGTTCGGTGAATTCGCGTACACTGTGTGTTTGGCCGGTGGCCAGGACATAGTCCTCCGCTTTGTCCTGCTGCAGCATGCGCCACATGCCGTCGACATATTCGGGCGCATAACCCCAGTCGCGTTTGGCGTTCAAGTTGCCGAGATACAGAGTGTCCTCAAGTCCCAGTTTGATCGAAGCGACCGCGTGCGTGATCTTGCGGGTGACAAAGCGTCGGCCGCGTCGGGGCGATTCGTGGTTAAAAAGTATGCCGTTGACGGCGAATAAATGATAAGCCTCACGGTAATTTTTAACAATCCAGTAGGCATACAGTTTGGCTGCGCCGTAGGGGCTGCGCGGGTAAAACGGCGTGGTTTCCGTCTGCGGCGTTTCCTGCACCTTGCCATAGAGCTCGCTGGTGGAGGCTTGATAAAATTTTATAGGCACCCCGGTTTCCTTGATGGCGTCCAGGAGTTTCAACGTGCCGAGTCCGTCGACCTCGGCGGTGTATTCCGGCACCTCGAACGACACCTTGACGTGACTCTGGGCGCCGAGGTTATAGATCTCCTCCGGCTGTATTTTTTCCAGCAGCCGGTTCAGGTTGCTGGAATCGGTGAGATCGCCGTAATGCAGGATCATCCTGCGGTCTTTGACATGCGGGTCCTTGTACAAATGATCAATGCGTCCGGTGTTGAACGAGCTGCTGCGCCGGATCATGCCGTGCACGATATAGCCTTTATCCAGCAGCAATTCAGTGAGATAGGATCCGTCCTGTCCGGTGATGCCGGTGACGAGGGCTGTTTTCATAAATGGACCGACTGGGTTAAGAAATAGCTGATCATAAAATTATTTTCAAAAAAGATGCGGGGAAAAAATGCTTGGGAAAGATGCATGCATGTTTGAAAACCTGGCCAGGCTAGTTTATCTGGCTGCTCCGTCATTCAAGCAGTCAAGCCGTGAAAAGATGCTTGGGAAAAATGCATGGTTGTTTGAACGGCTGGCAAGGCGGTTTCGCCTGCGCGTTTCAAGCATCCATGCAGTCAAGCGTTCTCTGTTTGAATGCATGGATGTTTGAAAAACTAGCAAGGCAGTTTCATCTGTGCTTTTCAAGCATCCATGCAGTCATTGCCGTGTTGCATGAACCTTGTCCGGATAGGATACCTTGCACTGGCGGTCAGGTGTTTTGATTGCGTTTGGACACGCGTCCGCCCTGTCACTCCATTGCAGGCATTGCACAGAGATCCGGGCACGTGAACGGTTTTCGGACAGGGGATTCAGACCCTATATTCCCCTGCTGGTATCCTTAATAAAGATAGAAAGATAAAAATTCTATTTTTTAAAATCAAGTACATTGTAAATAACTGTCAAACGTCAAAACCTTACAACGTTGAAGCGTTTGTAAATAGTATTTCAAACTGAAGCGTAACGCTGGTTGCGGGTCTGAAACAGCAACGAACAATACCAACAAAACGAACAACAGGTAAAAGACTTGAATCATGACGGTGACAAAGCCATTTCAGGGGTTCGTCTCGTTCGTTTTGTTCGCTGCGATTCAAGAATGTTTGGATACAAGAACGACTGGCGATTCAGTTTTATCCTGGGCGTCTCAAGCATCCATGCAGTCAAGCCGTGAAAAGATGCTTGAGAAAGATGTTTGGTTGTTTGAACGGCTGGCCAGACAGTTTCGCCTATGCGTTTCAAGCATCCATGCAGTCTAACATTTTCTGTTTGGATGCATGGCTGCATGAAAGACTGGCAAGTCGAGTTATCCTGTCTGCTCCCCCCTTTAAGATATTTTAATTATAAAACTTGTTTATCAGAGGTACAGACTTTTTTATTATTTACTTCCAATTGCTTAAAAATAAAACTCTCTTTTCATGACTTGCAAATAAAAGCTGTGCCCTATCGGTTTCTGCCAGATTACCAGCCTGGTTTGTGGTCTTTACGTCTACACCTCTGTTCTTCAATGCAGTGACGAATGATAACGGAACGTCTTCATCGAGATAAAGTTTAATGCTCATCGAGTTCATGCAAAAGCAGAGAGCTTTCTTGTTCAGACTTTATTTCCTTATCCAACTCTGTTTTGTTTTCATAGTAAAAAGATAGAGCATCGTAAATTTTTGAAAGAGAAAGATGCGGAAATTCCCGGGATAATTCTTCTGCCGAGTATCCCAATTTGTGATAAGCAATAATATTGATAACTCGTGTTCGAGTACCAATGATAATAGCCTTTCCTCCAGCAATATGTCTATCTTTATTTATATAAGGATGAATGATCTGTGTTTGCATTGTTTTTCCTGCTTTCATTTTTTAATTTATGTATCGACATGAGATTAAACTCCAATTAACTGGTTTATTAATTGTACCATCGAATGAATAGTATGGTTTCATCAAGTCTCAAAGTCGAATGTTGAAAAGTCAAAAGTCAGTTTCGCCTACATGTCCCAAACATCCATGCACTCAAGCAAAGAAAAGATGCTTGAGAAAGATGCATGGTTGTTTGAAAAACCAGCATGGCGAGTTTATCTGGCTGCTCCTTTATTCAAGCAGTCAAGCAATCTCTGCATGCATACAAGGCTCATTGAATGACGGGCAGCAAAGTATCACCTAAACGTTTCATGCATGGATATCCAGCGTTCGGGAGACGGCTTTCATATCAATGCACAACACCCGTCCCGTTTAGGGACGGTATATCTATAGCAACCGTCATCGTTCAAAACAGGCGTCCCTTTAGGGACGCGATAGGCGCACTATAAATCAGGGTTTCGGAAATCCCGTTCAGCACATACCGAATTCAATCGTTTACAGCGTTGCCTGCCGTTTCCGGCATATGGCCCCCCTAACGGGGCGCGTTTTTTCTTCAAATTTGTTCTATAGATATGTTGTCCCTATCGGGACAGATTCACCAGCATTGAATGTCATAGTGGAGCATGATCGCACTGCTGTGCTCAAGGAACAACAGACAAAATGATTACGTATAAATCCAGCAAGGCGCGTTCACCTAACTGCTCCTTCATCCCAACGGGCAGGGGGCTGTTCGCGTCCGAACACGCTTCCGCCCTGTCACTCCATTGCAGGCATTGCACAGAGATCCGGGCACGTAAACGGTTTTCGGACAGGGGATTCAGACCCTATATTCCCCTGCTGGTATCCTTAATAAAGATAGAAAGATAGGAATTCTATTTTTTAAAATCAAGTACATTGTCAATAGACTGTCAAACGTCAAAACCTTACAACGTTGAAGCGTTTGGAAAAATAGTATTTCAAACTGAAGCGCAACGTTGGTTCCGGTTCTGAAACAACAACGAACGATACCAACAAAACGAACAACAGCTAAAAGACTTGAATCATGACGGTGACAGAGCCATTTCAGGGGTTCGTCTCGTTCGTTTTGTTCGCTGCGGTTCAAGAATGTTTGGATACAAGAACGACTGGCGATTCAGTTTTATCCTGGGCGTCTCAAGCATCCATGCAGTCAAGCAAAGAAAACATGCTTGAGAAAGATGCATGGTTGTTTGAACGGCTGGCAAGGAAAGTTCGCCTATGCGTCTCAAGCATCCATGCAGTGAAAAAATGCTTAAAAAAGATGCATGGTTGTTTGAACGGCTGGCAAGGAAAGTTCGCCTATGCGTCTCAAGCATCCATGCAGTCAAGCATTCACTGTTTGGATGCATGAATGTTTGAAAACCTTGAAAGGCGAGTTCACCGGGCTGCACCCTCATTCAAGCATTCATGCCTTTTTAGAGTTTTTATCTTTATAGTGCTCCTGATCCTCACGAACACGCGCGCCAAAGACGCGTTCTTCCAGCATGGCTAATCGTTGTTCATGGATATCCAGGGTCCGGGAGACGGCTTTCATGTCAATGCTCAGGGTTTCGAGTTGCTTTGACTGGGCGTCCATGCCTTCCAGAAGCAATTTAACATTATTGTCAATACGCTGTACGTCGGTTTTATCAGCTTTGAGTTCTAGTTTTTCATTCATTTCCTGTTTGGTCGGCACCTGCGTCATAACATATTCAGCGAGTTGCTGCAGCAACGCATGCGTTTTTTCGAGTGTGATATCTGCCATAAAACTCCCCGTTATTGAAATTTAATTGCGGCCAGTGCAGGACATATGCACAGTGTTGAAAAGTTTAAACGTTGAACGGTTTATGGAAAAGATGCTTGGAAAAGATGCATGGTTGCATGTAAGCCTAGCAAGTTAGTTTCGTCTACACGTTTCATGCATCCATGCAGTCAAGCGTTCTCTGTTTGGATGCAGGGTTGTTTGAAAACCTGGCGAGGCGGTTTTTTCAGGCTACTCTATCATCCATACTGTCAGGCCTTTTCCGAGTTTTTATCTTTATAGTTCTCTTGATCGTCACGAATACGCTCGCCAAAGACGCGTTCTTCCAGCATGGCTAATCGTTGTTCATGGATATCCAGGGTCCGGACACGGCTTTTCATGTCTGTGCTCAGCATTTCGAGTTGTTTTGACTGGGCGTCCATGCCTTCAAGCAGCATATTTACTTTGTTGTCAAGACTATTTACTCTATTGCCAAGAGTATTTACTTTGTTATCCAGATTTATGAGCTCTGTCTTGTCAGCTTTTTGATCCAGCTTTTGCTTAATAGCCGGAATCTCGGTCATGACATAATCTGCCAGTTTTTCCAGCAGACCATGCGTTTTTTCCAGAGTTATTTCAGACATACTTTTCCCCACTATTTTGAAATGAAAGACTGGCAAGGCGGTCTCATCTGTGCGTTTCAAACATCCATGCACTCAAGCAAAGAAAAGATGCTTGAGAAAGATGCATGGTTGTTTGAAAAACCAGCATGGCGAGTTTATCTGGCTGCTCCTTTATTCAAGCAGTCAAGCAATCTCTGCATGCATACAAGGCTCATTGAATGACGGGCAGCAAAGTATCACCTAAACGTTTCATGTATGGATATCCAGCGTTCGGGAGACGGCTTTTCATATACAATGCACAACACCCGTCCCGTTTAGGGACGGTATATCTATAGCAATCGTCATCGTTCAAAACAGGCGTCCCTTTAGGGACGCGATAGGCGCACTATAAATCAGGGTTTCGGAAATCCCGTTCAGCACATACCGAATTCAATCGTTTACAGCGTTGCCTGCCGTTTCCGGCATATGGCCCCCTGAACGGGGCGCGTTTTTTCTTCAGATTTGTTCTATACATATGTTGTCCCGATCGGGACAGATTCACCGGCATTGAACGTCATGGTGCAACGTGGCCGCACCGCTGTGCTCAAGGAAAAAACAGCTAAAAGACTTGAATCATGACGGTGACAGAGCCATTTCAGGGGTTCGTCTCGTTCGTTTTGTTCGCTGCGGTTCAAGAATGTTTGGATACAAGGCTCATTGAACGACTGGCCAGACAATTTCGCCTATGCGTCTCATGCATCCATGCACTCAAGCAAAGAAAAGATGCTTGAGAAAGATGCATGGTTGTTTGAAAAACCAGCATGGCGAGTTTATCTAACTGCTCCTTTATTCAAGCAGTCAAGCAATCTCTGCATGCATACAAGGCTCATTGAATGACGGGCAGCAAAGTATCACCTAAACGTTTCATGCATGGATATCAAGCGTTCGGGAGACGGCTTTCATGTCTGTGTTCAAGTTGTCCAACTGTTGGGCCTGGGCGTCCTGGCCATTCAGAATTTTCTGAATATCGGATTTATCGGCTTTGAGCTCTAACTTTTCATTTATCTCACGCCGTAATTCGCTCACCTCCTGTTTGGTCGGCACCTGCGTCATAACATACTCGGCGAGTTGTTCCAATAACGAATGAAGTCTTTCAAGAGTTATTTCATATAAAATAATTCCCGCTAATGAAAAGTTAAAGTCGGAAGCTCACAACCAAAAAATGAATAGTTTAAAATTCCAATGTCTGAAAAACAATAAATTAAGAGGCAATGCATAAAGATGTTAAACCATACTCTACAACTGATTCCATTCCTCTGGTAATATATCTGCTTGTTGTAGTATCCGTCTTAAAAGTGCAACACCTATCTCATTTTTGTGTGGATTAGGAATCGTCAATCCAAGATCTCCGCGGATCATATACAAATGCTTTCCACCCGCATATGGCCCATCAAATCCAGCTTTTTTGAGCTTTTTAATAAATTCCCTATTTTTAACAGGGGCAAGTTTAGTCATTAACTTTTTCTTCTGTCAGGTTAACAATATTAATTTCTCCCAATTTGGGAATTGATAAGCCTTTTTTAATGCCAAGTAATATCCAGCCTTCAATAACTTCTTTTAGATTCTCACGACATTCTTCTAATGTAATACCACTGGCCCATACGCCTTTTAATTCTTTAACTTCACCATAAAATGGTTCCTGATCGTTGATTTTTTCATAATGAGCTCTTTTCAAAGCTTCATCAATATATTCTGTTATCATAAAAATGTCCTCTATTAGATACATATAATCTGCACATTTTACATCCCGACCCGGGTGGTCATCCCATAAATAAGCAATGTTGATTTAAAAAGTCTCTACGTTTAATTTAACAAATTAAACGTAATATTTGTTTCGATCAGAACTACAGACTGCAAATTACGTACCCCGGACCTCGGGTCTTGATCTAACATTATGCTCCTCAAGGTCAGCGAGCCGTTTTTCGTGATTGTCAAGAGTTCTGGAAATGGCCTTGATTTCCGTTTGGATGATATCAAGGGATTTTACCATTCCATCCTGTGGCTCTAAAAGCATATCGGCTTTACGATCAACCCGTTTGAGTTCAGACTTTTCGGCTTTTACCTGTTCCAGCCCCTCCAGTCTTTTATTTACGTTTGAAAAACGTTTATCCAGCTCCCGTCGTGTCGGCACCTCGTTCATGACATAATCAGCCAGCTTTTCCAACAGATCATGGGTTTCTTTTAATGTAATGTTTGTCATATTCTTCCCCACAAGTCAAAGGTCGAAAAATCGAATGTCACCAAGTTTCAACGTGGAAATATTTCAAGATCGGGCACAGTGTATGTGAGTCGGGTATTTAAACGAGTTTAAGCGTTAAAAGTTAAAGGGTTTATGCAAAGATGCCTGGAAAAGCTGCTTGGATATTTGAGAAAGATGCATGAATGTTTGAAAACCTGGCAAGGCAGTTTCTCCTGCGTGTTTCAAGCATTTAAGCAGTCAAGCAAAGAAAAGATGCTTGGAAAAGATGCATGGATGTTTGAAAACCTGGCAAGGTGAGTTTATCTGGCTGCTCCCTCACCCAAGCAGTCAAGCCTTTTCAGAATTTTTATTCTTATAGTTTTCTTGATCCTCACGTATACGCTCGCCAAAGACGCGTTCCCCAAGCATGGGCAATCTTTTTTATAGATATCCAGCGTTCGGGAGACGGCTTTCATATCAATGCACAACACCCGTCCCGTTTAGGGACGGTATATCTATAGCAATCGTCATCGTTCAAAACAGGCGTCCCTTTAGGGACGCGATAGGCGCACTATAAATCAGGGTTTCGGAAATCCCGTTCAGCACATACCGAATTCAATCGTTTACAGCGTTCCCTGCCGTTTCCGGCATATGGCCCCCCTAACGGGGCGCTTTATTGTTCACATTTGTTCTATAGATATGTTGTCCCTATCGGGACAGATTCACCGGCATTGAACGTCATGGTGCAACGTGGCCGCACCGCTGTGCTCAAGGAAAAAACAGCTAAAAGACTTGAATCATGACGGTGACAGAGCCATTTCAGGGGTTTGTCTGTTTGTTTGGTTCGCTGCGGTTCAAGAATGTTTGGATACAAGGCTCATTGAACGACTGGCCAGACAATTTCGCCTATGCGTCTCATGCATCCATGCACTCAAGCAAAGAAAAGATGCTTGGAAAAGATGCATGGCTGCATGAACGACTGGCCAAGCGGTTTCGCCTGCGCGTTTCAAGCATCCATGCAGTCAGGCATTTTTTGTTTGGTTGTTTGAACGGCTGGCAAGTCGAGTTTACCTGGCTTTTCGTTCTTTTTATAATCTGCAATTCATGCTGTATTCATCTTTTATAGCTCGGTTTATTTTTATCTCTTACTCTGGAGCCAAAGTTATGCACTTCAAGGTCAGCAAGGCGTTTTTCGTGATTGTCCAATGTTCCAGAGATGGCTTTGAGTTCTATTCTTATGATATCCAGCTGCTGACTCTGATGATCCATACCTTCTAATAATTTCTGTACATCTGATTTATCTGCTTTCTGCTGTTCAATTTGCTCAAGTCGCCGCTCAATTTGTTCAAATCTTTTATCATGCGCTTCGTATCGTTGTTGCATTTCTTTACGCGTCGGCACCTCGTTCATGACATAGTCCGCCAGTTTTTCCAGCAGATCATGTGTTTTTTTCAATGTAATGTTTGTCATATTTTTCCCCACAAGTCAAAAGTCAAAGGTCGAATGTCACCAAGAAACCTGTGTTTATATATCCTCCAGTTGTCTTTTAAATCACTCTCTGCAAATAGCAAAGCATCGTTGTAATCCTGATTAAACAATGGTGTTTTACGAATTTTACCTTTTTTATTGAGCAAATCTCTATGTGAAAAACCATGAGCAGCATATGGCGCCCCTAACGGGGCTCGTTTTTTCTTCAAATTTGTTCTATAGATATGTTGTCCCTATCGGGACAGATTCACCCGCATTGAACGTCATAGTGCAACGTGGCCGCACCGCTGTGCTCAAGGAAAAAACAGCTAAAAGACTTGAATCATGACGGTGACAGAGCCATTTCAGGGGTTCGTCTCGTTCGTTTTGTTCGCTGCGGTTCAAGAATGTTTGGATACAAAGCTGTTTGAATGACGAGCAGCAGAGTATCGCCTGTACGTCTCATGCATCCATGCAGTCAAACATTTGTTGCTTGGATGCATGGTTGTTTGAACGACTGGCGAGGCGAGCTTGCCTGTGTATTTCCAAACTTTTTATATATTACGTAGCCGATATCTAGTGGGTTCAACAATAGAAAATAGCCTTAAAAGTTCATCCTCCTTGTTATTATCCAATAGACTAATCAATTGTTGATGCACATCACCCATAATGGTGGGCGTCATTCTAAGCAATATGACACCCGTTTGAATTTTGTTTAAAAAAACCAGCGCCCCAAAATCCTTGTCACGGGTTATTAGAATTCTGTTCATTTCTTTTGCTTTTATCAGTAATTCTTCATCAGCTGCTCTCGACATATTTAATTCTCTTGTTGTGAGAACATCATGTCCCCGGTCACGTAGAAAACCAATGGTGATATGATAAACATCCTGATCAGAAAGAAAGCGCATTCACACAGCCTTTGGAAATACTCGTTCATGACGTATTATATCTGAAGCATATTTCACACATGCTTTCACGTCATCAATCTCCAGGTTTGGATAATATTTCTCTACAATTTCGGTGAAATAAATTCCTTCCTGGACGAGATCAAGTACATCATCAACTGTTATTCTTGTGTTTGCAATACAGGGTTTGCCAAAGTGAACCTTTTTGTCAATCACGATTCTATCTCTATAATTATCCATCATCAACCTCTATATTCATATATTTGTTTTAAAAACTGGCGATTCAGTTTTATTCTGCAGGTCTCAAGCATCCATGCAGTCAAGCAATGAAAAGATGCTTGAAAAAGATGCATGGTTGCATGAAAACCTGGCAAAGCGAGTTGTCCTGGCTGCTCTCCAACACAAGCATCCATGCAGTCATTGCCGTGTTGCTTAAACCTTGTCCGGGTAGGATACCTTGCACTTGCGGTCAGGTGTTTTGATTGCGTTTGGACACGCGTCCGCCCTGTCACTCCATGTCCGGTTCGGGTTCGGATGATGGGCGAGTAGGAGCGCGCTGGATTTTCAGTTTATGTACAGAATTTGGGTATTGCAAGATGTTTGCCATGCGAGTCAAAAGTCTGAAACTTATAACGTCAAAGCTTGAAAAGTCAATGTAAAAGAAGTTAAAGTTTAATTTTTACAGTTGTAAAAATTCATCAATGGTCATACCAGTCTGTTTCAAAATAGCCCGTAGCGTCCCTTCAGGTACATCACCAGGGTGATTGGGTATCGTGGTATACAGTTCTGTTTTCTGATTATACCAAATTTCATGGCTTCCGGCTGCCTGACGATAAAATTCAAAACCGGCTTTTTTCAATTTTTTAACGACATCTCTGTATTTAAATCCGGCCAACCTGCCCATTTTACATTCCGATTACCAGGGGATAGTCAAACTGTTGATCCTGCAGTAACCGAAATTTACTCATATCTTTGTTTTGAGCTTCTAATAACTTTTTGGCCACATCCCGCGCAATTTCAATTGTTTCCGCAACGGTCCTCCCCTGCGCAATCAAGCCCTGAAGATCATCAGACGTTGCCAGATACAATCCTTCAGGCAATTTTTTTATATGTAACGTTATAATAGTTTCCATAACAACTTGCCTCTAAAGTTAAGTCTCAAAAACCTGCACAACTCTTGAGTTTTAATTCACTCTTTTGGTATATACCATGCTTTACCTTTTCTTAATAGAAAAGCTTTATGTTTCTTTAAATATTTAACGAGTTGATTTTGTTTCATATAAATTTACAAAAGTCACTGTAGGCACGTTCCTGCAGCATGGTCAGTCGTTCTTTATGGATATCCAGCGTTCGGGAGACGGCTTTCATATCAATGCACAACACCCGTCCCGTTTAGGGACGCTATATCTATAGCAACCGTCATCGTTCAAAACAGGCGTCCCTTTAGGGACGCGATAGGCGCACTATAAATCAGGGTTTCGGAAATCCCGTTCAGCACATACCGAATTCAATCGTTTACAGCGTTGCCTGCCGTTTCCGGCATATGGCCCCCCTAACGGGGCGCGTTTTTTCTTCAAATTTGTTCTATAGATATGTTGTCCCTATCGGGACAGATTCACCCGCATTGAACGTCATAGTGGAACGTGATCGCACCGCTGTGCTCAAGGAAAAAACAGCTAAAAGACTTTAATCATGACGGTGACAGAGCCATTTCAGGGGTTCGTCTCGTTCGTTTGGTTCGCTGCGGTTCAAGAATGTTTGGATACAAGGCTCATTGAACGACTGGCCAGACAATTTCACCTATGCGTCTCATGCATCCATGCACTCCAGCAAAGAAAAGATGCTTGAGAAAGATGTATGGTTGTTTGAAAAACCAGCATGGCAAGTTTATCTGGCTGCTCCTTTATTCAAGCAGTCAAGCAATCTCTGCATGCATACAAGGCTCATTGAATGACGGGCAGCAAAGTATCACCTAAACGTTTCATGCATGGATATCCAGGGTCCGGGAGACGGCTTTCATATCAATGCACAACACCCGTCCCGTTTAGGGACGGTATATCTATAGCAACCGTCATCGTTCAAAACAGGCGTCCCTTTAGGGACGCGATAGGCGCACTATAAATCAGGGTTTCGGAAATCCCGTTCAGCACATACCGAATTCAATCGTTTACAGCGTTGCCTGCCGTTTTCGGCATATGGCGCCCCTAACGGGGCGCGTTTTTTCTTCAAATTTGTTCTATAGATATGTTGTCCCTATCGGGACAGATTCACCCGCATTGAACGTCATAGTGGAACGTGATCGCACCGCTGTGCTCAAGGAAAAAACAGCTAAAAGACTTTAATCATGACGGTGACAGAGCCATTGCAGGGGTTCGTCTCGTTCGTTTGGTTCGCTGCGATTCAAGAATGTTTAGATACAAGGCTCATTGAACGACTGGCCAGACAATTTCACCTATGCGTCTCATGCATCCATGCACTCCAGCAAAGAAAAGATGCTTGAGAAAGATGTATGGTTGTTTGAAAAACCAGCATGGCAAGTTTATCTGGCTGCTCCTTTATTCAAGCAGTCAAGCAATCTCTGCATGCATACAAGGCTCATTGAATGACGGGCAGCAAAGTATCACCTAAACGTTTCATGCACTGGATATTCAGGGTCCGGGAGCCGGCTTTCATATCAATGCACAACACCCGTCCCGTTTAGGGACGGTATATCTATAGCAACCGTCATCGTTCAAAACAGGCGTCCCTTTAGGGACGCGATAGGCGCACTATAAATCAGGGTTTCGGAAATCCCTCAAGGAAAAACAGACAAGATGATTACGTATAATTGCTGCTTTTGATGACGTATAAATCCGGCAAGGCGCGTTCACCTAACTGCTCTCTCACCCTGCGGTCAGGCATTGTGTTCACGTTTGGAAACGCGTCCGCCCTGTCACTCCATTGCAGGCATTGCACAGAGATCATGGCACTTGAACGGTTTTCGGACAGGGGATTCAGACCCTATATTCCCCTGCTGGTATCCTTAATAAAGATAAGAAGATAGGATTTCTATTTTTTAAAATCAAGTGAATTGTAAATAACTGTCAAACGTTAAAACCTTACAACGTTGAAGCGTTTGGAAAAATAGTATTTCAAACTGAAGCGTAACGCTGGTTGCGGTTCTGAAACAGCAACGAACGATACCAACAAAACGAACAACAGCTAAAAGACTTTAATCATGACGGTGACAGAGCCATTTCAGGGGTTCGTCTCGTTCGTTTGGTTCGCTGCGGTTCAAGGATGTTTCGATACAAAGATGTTTGGATAACTCGCAGCAGAGTATCGCCTGCACGTTTCAAGCATTCAAGCAATGAAAACATGCCTGGGAAAGATGCAGGGTTGCTTGAACGACTGGCAAGGCGGGTTCTCCTATAATTTTCAAGCATCCAAATATTTGTTGCTTGGATGCATGGTTGTTTGAAAACCTGGCCAGGCGAGTTTATCTGACTGCTCCGTCACCCAAGCTGTCAGGCATTTTCAGAGTTTTTGTTTTGATAGTTCTCCTGCTCTTCTCAAACATCCCTGCAGTCAAACATTTTGTATAAAAGTTGACAATACTTTCATTTTTGACCCAATCGGGTAGTAATAAAATCCAGGACCTGATCCAATGTTCGCTCATAGGATGGTTCAATTTGATCTCCACTGTGCTTATGGTGAGGGAAAGTAATAATATCCCAGTCCGGTGCGTTATCCCATCTGATTAAAACGGTTCCATCCGTCTTTTGCCAATGATAAGAATATTTTCGCTTTGTCCCATTCATTACTGTTTCTCTTACATAGAGCATGGATTGATCAACAAATGTTATATTTGCTCTGAACCTTAGATTTGTACCAATTGTTCAAATTGAGTTATGTGATATTCTATAATACTCTTTTTATATTTTTCAATGATTCTGAGCAATCCTTGCTTCCTCTATATGATTTTGCCACCAACCTAATGCCTGGGCGGCAAATTCCCAATCTTCGAGATCCTGTTCTTTTTCGATTTCTTCTTTACCTTTTCTTTTGTGCAATTGTTCTTCTAAAGCCTTTAAATCCATATTATATTTATTCTGGAAAAAGTCACATTCTGCCTGATATTTCTCAATTTTTGCAAGTGCATGCAGTTTGAAAACATCCCGGGTGAATTCTTTTTCAGATAAATATCCTTCTTCCGCAAGAATAGATTCTCTTATTTTCATATTTAGCCTCATTGGCGTTGTTTTTTATATTAGATAATGTACGAGCCTGTGCTATTCAAACGTTTAATATGCGGGGTTATTTGAATAACAGGCAGCAGAGTTTCGCCTGCACGTTTCAAGCATTCAAGCAATGAAAACATGCTTGAGAAAGATGCAGGGTTGCTTGAACGACTGGCAAGGCGGGTTCTCCTATAATTTTCAAGCATCCAAACATTTGTTGCTTGGATGCATGGTTGTATGAACGACTGGCAAGTTCCTAATGACCGGCATTCGTTAAAGTTTGGGCGGCGAAAACCGCACAATTCAAATTCTATCCAAAAAACCTCAGCCCTCATACTCCGCACCGCGTACCTCATACCGACACCTCGAATGCTCAATACCTGATTCCCCGGCCTTGCCAGAAAGAATCAACCGATATTGTCTTTTTCCATTTTCAACAGCTATTTTATCTTGAAACTTTCTTTCATCTTTAGGTTTTACTTTGAGAGACCGCGACTTTTGGACCCTGGACTTGATGCGCTTCACATGCCCGCGTCCCAGTCCCTTGACTTCACATCCGAGTTCAAAGTAGCGTTTGATTTTGGCATCGTCCAGAATGCCGAAACAATCGACTATAGCAGCTGGCTGACCAATCGCTTTGACCACGCTATCCGGTTCCAGGTTCAGATATTGTTCGTGACGTACGGCAAAGACCACGGCTTCGGCATCTTTGAGGGCTTTTGTCAGATCAGGTTCGATTTGAATATCCTTGAGTTTCTCCTGACTGCGGAAAAAACGGCCTTTGCTGTGTCCGGCGGCCGGATAGGTATCCTGTTTTTCAAATTCCCACCAGTGTTCCACATACGGATCGTGCACACGGATTTCGGCGCCCATTTCTGTCAGTCGGCGAATGAGGATTTCGGAGCCGCTGTAACGGGTATCGCCGACATCCTCGCGGTAGGCGGCGCCCAGCACCAGCACATCGGCGGCGGCAATGGGGATGTTCATATTGCGCATGGCATCGCGGGTGACGGCTGCGGCGTGCAGTCCGCGCGTGTCATTGATATTGATGGCCTGCGGCGTGATCTTGAAAATATCATCTTCGAATCCGAGAATATGCTTGTAGGCCCACATGCCGAGTCCGCCGTCCTTGGGCAGACAATAACCGCCGATTCCGGGTCCGGGAAAGATCATATTGCTGTGCGTCGGTCGCACCTTGACCGCCTCGATGACCTTGAGCAGATCGACGCCGTTGCGCTCGGCGAACAGAGACCATTCGTCCATGAACGCCAGAATGGTGGCGCGGTAACTGTTTTCCACGATTTTGGCGGTCTCGGATTCGATGGGCCGATCCATGACCGTCAACGGAAATTCGTCGGTGTTGAGCACGTCATTGAGAAACCGCACCACGCGTTGTTTGGCGGTTTCGTTGATACCGGAGCAGACGCGCCAGAAATCGCGGATACTGGCCACGTAATGGCGACCGGGCATGACGCGTTCATAACTGTGCGCCAGCAGGGGCTCGGCATCGATTCCGCGTTTTTTGAACGTCTTGCGCATAATGGGATAAGCGACCTGTTCCGTGGTTCCCGGCGCCACCGTGGTTTCAATCAACACAAGGGCCTCGGGCTGAATATGCTCGGCGATCACACCGATAGACGCTTCCAGGGCTGCCATATCCGTATGCCCGGTGTGCACATCGCCCAGATCGTGTTTGACGTAATCGCACTGCACATCCACCACCACCACATCGGCCAGAGACAGGACCTCGTAACTATAGGTGGCCATCAGGGTCTTTTTGGTTTTGACGCAGCGCTCGATCATCGGCTCCACTTCCGGGTCTTCGGCCTTGACCGGGGACACGCCGCGGTTCAGCAGCGGAATCTTCCAGTAACTGCGCACACTGGGCCGCTGCATGCCAATGACAAACTTGCTCGGCTCGCCGCTGTCGTCCGTGGTATCGGCGACAATCGCCGCCATCACCGCGCCGACAAACCCGACGCCCATGACCACGACAATTTCGCGGCCCTTGTCGCGTTCGGCGTTGACGCGTGTTTTCAACAACTCGAATTCCTGTTGATACTCTTCCGGTTTGGGTAACGCAAATGTTTCGCCGGCGGGGCTGGTGGAGAATTGTTCAGGCATGATGGTGCTCCTTTTTAAAAGTCAAAAGTCGAAAAGTCAAAAGTCAAAACGTCGAAAAGTCGGAAAGTCCAGAATCAAAAACAAAAGACAATAAAACTGCCGGGAAGGTTTTTTGACTTTCAGACCTCAGACTTTAGACTTTCCCAAATATTTAATTAAACTGCCGATTTGTGCCGAGAGCTGGATTGCCGCATTTCGTAATTTATCTGCTTTCGCTGTATTGATATAGTTTAAATCCTGCAGCAAGTATGTCATACTCCTTACTTCACCGCAGGAACCTTTGGCGATGATGAGAAAACGGCGGAAATCCGCATCCGAGCTGCGTTCGAAACCTTCGGCAATGTTGTTCATGGTTGAGATCGCAGCACGCTGGACTTGATCGCGACAGGGCCAATCTTTGATATGAGACAGGTCATTATAGATTTGATTCACCAAACTCCGCGATGTCCTGCCAGATTTTTAATTCCTCAAAACGTTGTGCAGTGCTCAAACACAAGATCCCCATAGTAGAGTCGAAAAGTTAAAAGTCAGAAGGTCAGAAAGTTAGAAGGTCGAAAAGTCATAACGTCAAAGATCATAAATCAGTAAAAGTCGCTTGGAAGTTTTTAGCTTTCAGACATTATACATTAGACTTTAGACTTTCTGACCTTTTGACTGATTTTTTTCCACGCTTCCGGTTCAAGCTGAATCAAACAGCGCTGCAGAATTTTTGTATCCTGTCCGGAATCTGAATAGTACATCGCCATCACTTCACGGGCCCGCCTCAACTCGCCTAATTTTCGTTTCCAGCGCGGGTCCATGCAGACAAAATCGATCAATTCGAGCGCCCGTTCCAGGGCATTTTTGTATTCTTCTTCCACGTCGCGCATGTTTCGGGCGCGATTCAGTTCGTTCGCAACCATGAGAATTTGCTGAAATTCGGGCAGCGTGTGAAATCGATTCTTTAGCGATTTATGCCAGAGCGGTGTCATGCACCCTCCAGCAATTCATCAGAACCTAAAATACAGGTTTCGGTTAATGTTTTTACAGATTTTTTAATCAAATCATCCTGTATTTCCATTGACGTATTGTCATCCATGGGTCGAATATTAATAAAGCTTGTATATTCAATACGCTGTTCCGGATCATTCCAGGGATATAAATTCCCACCCCATAGAGAGGACTGATCTGAACCATCCTGCAGCAAAAGCGCCTCGGCATCCGCATACATTTCTCCGCCCAGTGCGACTTTATGGCTGTCAAGATCCACCACAAACTTGACCATTGTGTCGAAATGAGCACGGCAAAGCTGCAGCAATTCAGTGTGTGAAATTTTATGATCTGTAATTTTAATCAAAAGTCAAAAGATTGGAACGTCAAAGAGTGAAAGAGAGTAAAAGCCGATTGCTGGATTTTAAACTTGCAGACATTCGGACTTTTAGACACTGGACTTTTGACCTGGTTTTAAACATACTCTTTCACAGCATGCGCAAAAACCACAAAATCATCCAAATAATTCAAAAATGAATAAAGCTGCTCAACATCGATTTCAACATACTCGTGTATTAATAGATTACGCAATCCGACCATGCTGTACAGTCGTTCAGCCAGCGGTTCTTTAATATAATTATGTTTTGTCAGCAGTTCTATACATTCTGAATACATTTTCGGATTTCCGAGGTTATACTTTGCTGACAAGTGACAAGCAATATCAACAACAATTTGTATAGATTCAAACAAGCCGTATCGTAGTGTCCATTGGGTTTGCAGACTGGATTGAACAGCTCTCAAATCGTGCTGTTTTTTGAATGCCGAGAGTTCGCTAACATTGTTTTCCAATTGCGTTAAACGTTCAAGCATAATTGCGCTGCCCAAATTTTTTTTCAGATATTCGTTTATAAAATATCGAGTTGATCATTTCTCGCAATCTATGTGTATCAAAATAGCTCGTAAATGTCTTTGTTTTAAAGTCAATCCACACACCTTCATCCGTGCTGAACAGCAATTCTGAACGCGTAATAATTTGGTAGCTAAACAATGGATTTTTATTGTAAAGATCATTCAGCTGCACCAGGTCAACCCTGCGTTGAGTCAATGACTGCAATTGGGAAATGAGTCCACCCCATTCAAGCAATTCGAGTTTTTTCCGGCAAAAGATACCAATATCAATATCACTCAACTCTCCAAACGTTGGGGAATTAAATGATCCGAATGTCACGGCAAAGATGATATTTTCATTGCTTTGCAGGTGAGACGTAATTTTGTTTTTTAATGTGTTTTTGGTTAGCATGATGAGAATCAATCGCCGGAAAATCAAAAGTCAGAACGCAAAGTACATAAAAAATGCTGCAGAGCAATAGGGGGCTTTTCTTTTTCGTTTCTGAGCCCACGGACCGTGTCCGCCCACCGGCGGATTTATTCGTCGTCTGCAATCAGTGCCGGGTAAAAGTCAAGTCCAAAGTCAAAAATAAAAGCCAGTAAAAGCCGCCTGAAAGGTTTTTTACTTTCAGACCTTTAATCTTTCGAGTACTTTATGATCCATTCAATATCGTCCTGATCTTTTTTTCTTCCCGCTTGTTTTTTGGTCATAATCAGATATTTTTTAGAAATAAAGTATGCTTCTACCCCCAAATAGGAGCCAATTGTTTATTTTGGAATGCATCATCAAAGTCTACACCCTCTATACTTGTAATAATATCGATACGAACAGGGGCAAATCCCAATTGAATAACCTTGTCAGGATCAATCAGATCTCTTTGTTCGATGTCTAAATCAGAGAATCCGAATTCTCTCAGCGCTTTTAATATTTTATCCGCATTTTGCGCACTGTTTTCAATCCAAAAATCAATAGCATTCGTAAATTTGGGTCGACTGTGATATCCGACAGCATACCCGCCGATGATAAGATATTTAACGCGTTTTCCGTTTAATAATTCTATAAACTCTTTGTAGTCTTGAGGGATGTTCATTTTGAAACGCCCAATATTGTTGTCGAATGCCTTCTAAAATAACTAATTTTTCTTCACCGGACAAGGATTGCCAATATTCAACATCCGCCTTTTCGGCTTTATCAAATGAATCGTATTTTTTTATTAAAGGCATAATATTTTTAGTCTGTCAAATATGAATAATAAAAAATCAAGAGGCAGTAAAAGCCGCCTAAAAGGCTTTTGACTTTCAGACCTCAGACTTGCTCCACATCATTTTTTAACTTGCAATGGCTTCTATAACCTGCTTGTCATCGACTCTCTTACTAAAGGACAAAACTTCTACGGAAATCAGTTTTCCGGCCTTGTCATAATCCACCACAAATCCTGTTTCCTGCAAGTATTCACTGCTCTCGACCTCGTTTTCAGAAAACTTTATTTCCAAGACATCGCCATGCTTATCATAATTAATCATTATCATTATTGATTTTCCTCAATAACCGCCTGTCAAAAAAGACGCTAATCAGCAACAAATTATTATCTTTACGACGTCCGATTACTCTTAAATATTTGTTATCTGTCTCTTTAATATAATGAATCAGCGTCTTGTCTATTTTATCTTGTTCTGTCCAATCCGGTTCCATCACACAGTCTCGTATATGCTGCGATGCAATTTTTCGTGCTTTTGTTTTTTCAAGAGCGTGTTTGGTGTATTGGATGTTTATCAATTTTAGGTCAAGTCAAAAAGTCAGCGGATTCATTCTTGGGCGGTTTGCAATCAGTGCTGAGTTAAAGTCCAAAGCAAAGTCGTAAAGCTATAAAGTCATAACGTCAAAGATCAAGTCAGCAAAAGCCAACTGGAGAGCTTATACTTTTCGACTTTCAGACCTTGCGATTTTTATACTTTGCTTTTTGTCACCTTGTCTTTGAGGGCTTTTGTACGGTTGCTTTTGTTCTTTTTCTTGCCGCCGTCATGCGAATAATAATAACTGTAATTGTAATACGAATAGCGGTAATTGTAATATCCGTATCCTTTGCTGCGTCCGACGCCGTTGAGGATGGCGCCGAGAATTTTTGCATCCAGATTGGTAACCAGATTGACAGCGGTCTGCACGGCCGGATATTTGGTATAATCGGCGCGCACCACCAGCAGTACATTTTTAATGCGGGTGGACATGATGCGCGGATCGCTGACCACGGTCAGAGGCGGCGAATCGAACAACACCAGTTCAAATTTGGTTTCCAGTTCATCAACCAATTGGCGCATTTTCTGACTGTCCAGCATTTCCGCGGGATTCGGCGGCGTGGTTCCGGCGGTGATGATCGACAGATTGCTGATGCCGCTGTTTTGGATCACGTCATCGATGGCCAGATCATCGCGGGCCAGCCAGTCCGAGAGTCCGGGCGATTTTTCGATAGAAAAGATTCTGTGCTGCATGGACTTGCGCATATCGGCGTCTACAATGAGCACTTTTTTGCCCAGTTCCGCATAGGAAATAGCCAGATTGGCGGTGGTCAGCGTTTTGCCCTCGCCGGGCACCGAACTGGTGATCATGACGCTTTTGAGCGGCTCGTCCACATTGACAAACTGCAGATCGGTGCGCAAGCTGCGATAGGCTTCTACAAGCGGATTGCGTGAACCGATAGCCGGCAGCAGCTGATAAGCATGCTCCGTCGTGCCGTTGTGGCCGTTTTTCGGAACGGACGGTTTTGACGAACCGGAGCGTTTGACGCGCACCCGGTTGATATCCGGGATGGTTCCGAGCACCGACTTGCCGGTATAGCGTTCGATGTCTTCTATGGTGCGCACGGATTTGTCAAAATAATCCATGGCAAAGGCGAGTCCCAGTCCCAATCCGAGGCCGAGGATCAATCCGACCATAATATTTCGGGTGCTGTTATCCGGAATGGGCGCGCCGGGCATGGCGGCCGGAGAGACGATGAGGACGCCGCCGGTGCCGGTTTCCGCCTGAATTTTGGCTTTTTGACCCTGTGTGATCAGAAAAGAATATAAATTTTCCGAAACCGTTTTGGCGCGCTGCAGTTTGGCGAGCTTGATGGCGTGCTCGAGGACATTGGGGGTGACGGCTCTGGTAATTACGCAGCAGTTGCTTGTAAAAGCGCTCTTCGTTTTTCAGTGAATACAGCTCCAGCTCTTCATTGATCTTGCGTTCGCGCAGTACGGCAAAGGTATTGTCATCCGCGCCCAAGACCGGTTCCTGCTCCCCCTCCCCGGCCTGCAGGACAGCAGCGCGCAATTGATCTTTTTTGGTACTCAGCTGAGTTTGCAGACGCGTCAGATCTTCCGAGCCCTCATCCCCGGCTTCCTGCAGCTGGTAAATCTGTTCTTCAAGGTTTTGGATATCCATGCGCAGTTCTTTAACATGCGGGGCTTCCATATCCAGCATACCGGGTGAACTCTTACCCTGCATCTGCGCCAGACGCAGGTTATAGGTTTTGAGATTCTCCTCAGCCAGCCGGCGTTTGGTCTCGATCTCGGTAATCCTGGATTCGATCTCGTTCAGACGCTGCAGGATACCGTCGCTGGCATCGCTGATGGTAATATTGGTCTCGTTTTTAAATTCCTGCAGCTCGGTTTCCGCTTTTTCCAGATTTTTTTCCGCCTCGCGTTTCTGACTCTCGACGTATTCGACGACATTCTGGGACTGTTCCTGCTCGATATTGCGTGATCGCTGTTTAAAAGCATCTGCAGCAATAACGGCAATTCTGTAGCAAACCACCGGGTCATAGGCCGTCAACCGCATATTCATTAAATTGGAATACTCTTCCGGTTTACTCAAAGTCAGTCCGGAGTTTAAAATTTGCTGAATCGTTTCTGTCCGGATACCGCCCCGGGCATTCAGTGTACTGTCCGACAAGGCCTCGCGGATCACCTGTTCGCGAAACGGCGCGCTGCTGAGCAACGCCTGATAATAGCGCAAATTATTGCTGCGCATGTAATAATAATAGGACGACACATTATCCGAGCCGCTAAGACCGGAATACTGGCTCTGCATATCAATTCGAAAAGGTAATGGACGAGGCATATTGTTCAGGACGGGACAAGGCGTAAAATGCGGTCACGCCGGCGACAAGAACAAACACAATCAAAATCAACCAGCGCCGCCGGAGGACCAGATCCAGATAATCCTCAAGCTTCCATTCCTTGTGTTCCGAACCGTTTATTTGACCGTTCTGCATACCCCCGCCTCCTCTCTAATTGCTCTCGTTCTGTATGCGAATAATATAATATGCCATGGTAAACAAACTGGCAAATCCGGAAATATCGCGCACAACGCTGACAATATTCCGCCACAATGATTCCCCCTGTTCCGGAATAATAATAATATCCCCCGCATTCACCACCGGCAGTTCATAGCCGTGCGGTATTCGGTAGTATTCCTGCAAATTGACCGGACTTCGCGCGAGCGCTTTTTCAACGGCGAGACATAGCGCACGGCGCTGATATCCGCGTCTTCGCTCAAGCCGCCGGCTTTGAAGATCATGTCCAGCACCGTGGCGCCGTAAAACACGTCATAGATGCCGGGATCATTGACCGCTCCGATGACCTTGACGCCGGCGAATATGGGATTGCCGGTGACCAGGACAATATCTTGATCCCGGAGCGTGGGATTCTGCTGCATATCGCCGAGCAGATTCAGAAACACCAGATTGAATTCACGGCGTTTGGTGGCGCCGTCTTCTTTGCGAATCAGGGTGACTTTGTCCATTTTGGCGCCATCGAGGGGTCCGCCGGCTTTGCTGACAGCTTCCTGCAGGGTTCCGCTGAGCGGCAGTTGTACGGTGCCGGGACTGTGTACATATCCGAGTACACTGACCCGGATCAGCTGACTTTCGGTAAAGCTGACCGTGACCACGGGCTGGCCGTCCAGGTATTTTGACAACTGCGCAACCATAAAGCGGCGCAGTTCCTCTATGGTCATGCCGTCGACCGGGATGTTCTGCATGAACGGAAAATCGACAGAACCGTCCGCTCCCACGGTGACGATGCGGCTTAATTCCTGGTGTCCGTAGACCATGATTTCAATAGAATCACCCGGCTTGATGATCCGGTCCTGCGAAGCGATGGGCTGAGCGATAAATAATAAAAATAAAAGAAAAACGACGCAACATTTCAATTTCATAGCAGTCTCACATTAATCAGTTGAGAATTAATAACATCAAAAGAAGGAAAACTATTTCGTTCTGTGCCATCTTTTGGTGAAATCGTGTCTTTTCGCGGTTGGGAGGGGATTTGATGTATCACACCTGACATCAGAACCTGCATGACCTCTCATATCCCTGAAAGGTAATCAGGACAAAGCTTAAAATCAAGTTCTTTTTCGATTTGGCCATTCAGCAAAGCCGGTTAACCTCTGTGTGCCGGGTTTGTTTTAAAAGCCGGTGCCATTCATCCGGATCGCCTTTTTCTGTTTGTGCATTGCGGATATCATAGGCCAGCTCAATCGAGGGCCGGGCCGCTTCCAGACCATAGCCTTTGCCGTCCAGGATATCCCTGTATACAATAGTGTGCAGATCGGTGAATCCACCGGAAAATTCCAGTTGCTGATCATTGACTTTAATACAGCGAAAGTGGACTGCCCTGCCTGACGGCGCTTTCGGGTAAATCTGTCTTGTCCACAGATAAAAACCAGCGGACGTCGGCATTTTTCAATTGCAAAAATCCGGCTGCCTTGCATTTTTCAGACAGATGCACAGCGCTGCGCTGCACGCTTCCGAATATCCACATGAGCATGTCAAAAAAGTGAATCCCGATATTGGTGCTCACACCGCCTGATTTGTGCACGTCTCCTTTCCAGGAATAATGATACCAGTTGCCGCGGCCGGTAATATAGGTCAATTCAATCTGATGGCGTTTTGAAGAGGAGTGGCCATAATCCTGTTTCAATTTCATAATCGCCGGATGCACACGCAGCTGCAGAATGTTGTAAACCCGGCAGCCGGTTTCTTTTTCATCTTCGTTCAGGGCATCGAGGTTCCAGGGATTCAAGACCAGCGGTTTCTCGCAGATGGCATCGGCATCATTGCGAAGCGCAAATCGAATATGGGCATCGTGCAAATAATTGGGGGTGCAGATACTGACATATTTTACAGCGCGCTCCGGCAGGCGCTTGCGCAACAAGCCCACGTGCCGGTCATAGCGCTCAAATTCAGTAAAAAAATCAACATTGTCAAAATAGCGGTCCAGGATACCGACTGAATCACTGACATCCAGAGCAGCAATTAGGTCGTTGCCGGTATCGCGAATGGCCTGAAGATGTCTGGGCGCAATGTATCCGGCTGCGCCGATGAGTCCGAAATTGAGGGGGGTCATAATTTCCTTTGATTGTTTTGTGCGGAAAAACAGGCAATACGTGCAACTTATGGTTACGGGATACAGCTTCGCCATGTCACTCCATAAAGAGCGAAATGGAAGTAAAATTTAAAGCGAAATTCGTTTTTAATCAAGTAAAAACATAAAGACATAAAATGATTCGTTAGCGCCTGCGGTTCAAGACTCTGATTTTATGTTCTTTATGTTTAGATGCATCCTTTTATGAGTTAATCACATAACTTTACAAAAACTAATTATTTAATAATCAAAAGTCAAGACACGGGTTTATTTTTTTCCGAATGATACACGCGTATGAGTTATAAAAAGTTTTTTTGTCCTCATCACAGCAGTCCGGTCAAATGATAGTCATTTTGCAAACCGATCTATTTTTTACTGTAACCCGTATTTTTATCTTGATTTTATCAATAAAAACTCTTAAACTATAAACTTGAAAATCAGATATTTTGAATACAGGAGTCTATTATGTCCAAAAAATGTGAAATATGCGGCAAAGGTCCGTCGGTCGGCAATAATGTCAGTCACGCTCACAATCTGAACAAACGCCGCTGGATGCCCAATTTGCAAAAGATGCGCATCAAGGACGGAGAGTCCACGAAACGCGCTTTTGTCTGTACGCGTTGTTTGCGTTCCGGCAAGGTGATGAAAGCGATCTGATTTTTTCGGGTCGCATTTTTAGTTCTTTGATGTAAAAAACCATTTTACAAAAGCATATGGCGCCCCCTAAAGGGGTGCTTTTTTTTGTGGCTGTTTCAGGCTATAGATATTTTGTCCCTACGGGACAGGGGCATCGACGGCATGGAATGGAATAGTGGCGCGGGGCCGCACTGCTGTGGCCACGGAAAAGCAGACAAGAAGATTACGTATAATTTTTGCTTTTGATTACGTATAAATCCGTGGCAGCAGCGCAGTCCCTGTCACCCATCGCGCGCCGCTATTTTCAAAAAACAGGCATTTTCAAATCCGTGAAACACTCGGTCTGATGAAACTTTGCACAATCCACGTCCCGGCAGGGACGGCATATCTATAGCAACCATCGTCGTTCGTAACCGGCGTCCCGGCAGGGACGCGACAGGCGTCATGTTGATCAGGGGCTGGGAAATCCCTTTCAGCACATCCCGGAATCAATCGTTTGCAGCGGTGACTGCTGTTTCCGGCATAAAGCGCCCCTGACGGGGTGCTTTATGGGGTTCACATTGGTTCTATAGATATTTTTTCCCTACGGACCAGGCAGACGCAGCACCGGGGATCGGGGTTTGAGCATTGTGGCATTGCAAACCGTGAACCGCGCTCCGCCCCGGCGTGAACACCGGGGCTCAGAAAAGAAAGCCTCCGCCAGGTGGCGGAGGCTAACGTTATGGTTACTTGCAAAGGTTACAATTAAAACAATTTTCACCAATAGCTTTGGATTCACACTAAGGATAGGGTGCTTGAGCACCCTTTCGTTGCTGAGCCCACGGAGCGCCTCCGCCAACCGGCTGATTCATTCGTGGGCGGTTGAGCCGGGCCGCTCGATTGAGCACCGCCATGCTCACAGCCTACCCGACCAGGCCGGATTAACGCATGGTAAATACCCCTGAAGCTCGAACTCGATGCGGTTATCCTTTTTGAACAGTTTCTGTATAGCATCAAGATTTTACGAAAAAACCGGGCCTGCGGGTAAACAGGCCCGGTCCAACAGCAACTGTGGCCGTATCCAGAACTTTTCTGAAATACATGGCGCCACAATATGGAGTGGGGTTATCTTAAAACGTTCAAGCGTTTGCGGCGGCAAGCCGGAATATCCAGGTCATCGGGATTAAATTCATCCGAATCCTGGTCACTGTTCACAAAGGTAATTCGGGCCTGTTCGTTGCGTTGCGTCAGTTCTTTTTCGCGTTCAAACGCGGATTTTTTTTGCATCCCATTGCCGCCGTTTTCAGGATCGGGTTCCTGTGGTTTTTCTTTGCGCACGTTTTCCTTTTCGCGATTGATTTCATCGAGACGGTCAATAGCCGGAATCTCGCGGCGGTCATAGGTGCGGTAACGCGAGTGGTCGGTTTTGGGCCGGTTCAGAGCGATCTGTGAATGCCGCTTTTGTTCCGAAGTCAGACCGGTTGCAATGACGGTGATACGAATTTCATCCTGTATTTCCGGATCAATGACCGCGCCCAGAATCAGATTGGCATTGGGTCCGGCTTCTTCCTGTATAATGCTGGCGGCATCGTTCACCTGATGCAGGGTCATATCCGGTCCGCCGGTGATATTCACCAACAGTCCGCGCGCGCCGCTGATGGATACATTTTCAAGCAGAGGGCTGGTAATCGCCTGTTCCGCAGCGATCCGCGCCCGTTCTTCCCCGGCGATGGCTGCGGTTCCCATCAGGCTGTCACCGGCTTCATGCATTACGGTAACGATATCGGCAAAGTCCAGATTGATCAGTCCGGGAATGGTAATCAGATCCGAAATACCCTTTGTGGCGCTGAACAGAATTTCATCCGCGTAGCGGATTCCCTCGTTGAGCGGTGTGGCTTTGGGCACAATCTGAATCAGGCGTTCGTTGGGCACCGCAATCAGCGTATCCACCATGGGTTTGAATTCTTCAACACCTTTTTGCGAACGTTCCATGCGTTTTCGGGGCCTTCAAAGAAACACGGTGTGGTGACAATACCGACGGTCAGAGCGCCAATATCCTTGGCCACTTCGGCAACGACGGGCGCGGCTCCGGTTCCGGTTCCGCCGCCCATGCCGCCGGTAATAAACACCATATTGGATCCGGCCAGTACTTCGTGAATGGCCGTGCGGTCTTCTTCAGCCGCCCGGCGCCCTTTGTCCGGGTCCGCCCCGGCGCCGAGCGCCTGGGTGGTTTTGGTTGCCGATCTGAATCTTTCGGCGTGGAAGCTTTGCCGGACATGTCTGGAAGCCTGTTTTTTCGTCCGTGTTAATGGCAACAAACTCTACACCGCGCAGACCTTCATCCACCATGCGGTTGATGGCGTTTCCACCGGCGCCGCCAACACCCACCACGCGCAAGACAGCCCGTGATTTTTGTGTGTCGTCAATATCGATTGCTATGTTCATAACCCACTCCTTTCGTCATCGCACCAACGTGCTTTGACAATTATTGATCCCGTTTCAAATTGTACTCACTGTATTGAACCATCTTCTGAATCGTTTTTTGATGGTTTCGAATCCGCCGGTATTTCCGTTCTGCAGATTCTCCTTAATCTCATCCTGATGCTTGACTGCATACTGGACCAGGCCGACACCGGTTGCATACTGCGGTGTGCGCGCTTCCTCGATCATTCCGGTAAAGCCCTGCGGCACGCCCATTTTAACCGGCATATTAAAAACATCCTCTGCTATTTCCAATGTACCGGCAACCAGCATACCGCCGCCGGTCAGAACAACACCGGTGGTCATGAGATTGATGTAATCTGATTTTTTGATTTCTTCATGAGCCAACGTCAATATCTCCGCCACACGCGGCTGGATGACATCAACCAGCAACCCTGAAGAGATTTTGCGGTCAGACACCTTGTTCACATCCGGTATGGTGATCATTTTGTCACGCTCGTTATCCTGATGCATGCAATGGCCATGTTTGATTTTAAGCCGTTCCGCTTCTTCAATAGGAGTGCGCAACACAATCGCCAGATCATTGGTAATATTGCGTCCGCCCAGAGCCACGACTGACGTATGCCGGATACATCCTTCGTAAAACATGGCGATGTCCGAGGTGCCGCCGCCAATATCAATGAGGATGCAGCCCAGTTCCTTTTCATCATCGGTAAGAACAGAATGACTGGACGCCAGCGGTTCCAGCACCAGGTCGGCTACTTCGTAACCGGCTTTTTCGATACAGCGGTGAATATTCTGCGCGGATGCGATGGCGCCGGTTACAATATGCACTTCGGCTTCCAGACGAACGCCCTTCATGCCGACCGGATGGCGAATGCCTTTCATATCATCAACCATAAATTCCTGAGGCAATATATGAATAATCTCCCGGTCAATGGGCAGAGCCACCGCCTTGGCGGCATCCACAACCCGGCGCACATCTTCCTGGGTGACTTCATTGCCTTCACCGGAAACGGCGACCACACCGCGGCCGTTGATACTACGAATATGATCACCGGCGATGCCGGCGAAAACAGTATCCACATCGACATCAGCCATATCCTCGGCGCGCTGGATCGCGGTCTGGATGGACTTTACGGTTTTATCCACATCCACAACCACGCCATAGCGCAGACCTTCGGATTCACTGTTGCCGACACCGATAATCTTGACCGTGTTTGTATCACTCACTTCGGCAATGATACAGCCGATTTTTGTGGTGCCAATATCTACACCAACGATAATATCCTGTTGTGCCATAATTGGCCTCACTTTCCTTTATGTATTCTTTTTTACAACAGCGCGCCCGGCGATACGCAAGTGCCACATAACGGGCTTTGCGAATTTCCGGCACGGTATGAACATGTCTGGATAAAACATCGAGTTTATGTAGTTTACGTTCCATATCCCGGCTCCCTAGAATAATCGGAAGCACATCATCCCAATCCATAAACGCTACAACACCTTTTTCATCATCGATAATAATCTCGGAACACTGCGCATACAGGTCCGGATAGGTTTTTAACAACCTTGTAAAATTCAGCGCATCACTGATAAATGGTCCTGTGAGTACGCCCGACATCGAGTCGATCTCCAGTGACTGGCCGGATAAAATAGGCATGTCCACAAAACCGACCGAATCCACAGGAGCCAGAATTGAACCGTTTTTGTCAATCAGATAAAACCTGTCGGTTCTGAATAGCGCAACGGCCCTGGACAAAACAGTTTCACGGTCATGAGTTTTTTTCCGGTTATCCAGGACGCTCTTTTGTATGGCAGCCGGCATCTGTTCATTTTGACGAATCTGACCGGTTCCGGCTGTCCGAATATTTATATCGGCAGTTCTTTTCACAGCAGGAGCCTGGATCATCATGTGATTGATCACAACTGCCGCAATAATAAGCGTGACCATTAAGGCCAAATGAGGACGCAGGCCGTTATGGGATTTCTGACATGTTTTCATGATTTACTCACCTCCTGAATAGAACCATACAAATCTTTTGCGGCATCGGGAAAGGCCATCTCCCCCGCCCGTTGCGCCATTGCGGCTCGTTTTTGGTCATCCTGCAGCAGCGCTTTGATGTTTTTCAGCAATAGTCCTGAATGCAAATCTTTTTGTTCGATGACCACAGCTGCGCCTTTTTCTACCAGCGCTTTGGCGTTATTCAGCTGATGATCGGCAGCAGCATACGGATACGGAATTAACAGTGACGGTATCTGATTCACAGCCAGTTCGGCCAGTGTCATCGCGCCGGCCCGGGTCACAGCCAGATCCGCAGCACGATAAGCAGCGGGCATATCATCAATGAACGCATTCAGCCACACCGGTTTGTCCGATACAGATGAACGGATCATGGATTCGTCCGCCTCACCGGTTCCCCAGATGAGCTGAATCTCATCTGCAATAAGCGGATCAATAATTTCCAGCACCGCCTGATTGACGGCATGCGCACCCTGACTGCCACCAAAAATCAGCACGGTCAGTTTATCAGAGTGCAGTCCAAATGCCCGGCGGGCCTGTTGCTTTGACAGCTCAGCTGGCCGCCTGACCGGATTTCCAGTGATCCGACAATTGTCATGACGCTTGAGCCAGTTGAGAGAGGACTCGAAACTTAAATGCACCCGATCCGCGCGTTTGGCCAGCAGTCGAGTGGTGATACCGGGATAACTGTTTTGTTCCTGGATCAGAGTCGGGATATTCATGGCTTGCGCCATATACAAAATCGGGCCGCTCACGTAACCGCCGGTCCCGATGACAATGACAGGGTTCAGCTGTTTCAAGAGGTTGCGGCTTTGAACCAGACTGCAGAGCAGCCGAAACGGAACAGAGACATTCATCCAGAAACGATTTCGGGCGACGCCGCGGACTGCGATGAGATGCAGCGGGTAACCCTGCTTTGGCACGACCCGGGTTTCCACCCCTCTTGCCGTGCCGATAAAATGAATATCACAATCGGGTTGATTGCGTTTTATCATTTCTGCAATGGCCAGCGCCGGATAAAGATGCCCGCCTGTGCCGCCGCCGGCGAGGATATATGTCCGCGATTCAGTCATATGAGTGTTCCTTGCGCTGTTTCATTTTTGAGGTTCCCTGAAACGGCAATGTGCTGATACGTTTTTTATACAGACCACTATTGGGATAATTGGCAAAAGATCTCGAACCCTGTGCCGATATATTGAGTAAAATCCCGACCGCGCCCAGGTGGGAGACCAAAGCTGAACCGCCGTAACTGATAAACGGCATCGGGAATGCCGGTTGTCGGGATCAGTCCCAGAGCCACAGCGGCGTTAAAAAAGCGTACAGCGAAATCACGGACCGTGATTCCGGTCGCCGAAAGGCGTCCGTAATCATTCGGGGGCATGCCGGGCGATCATCATGCCGCGATAAAAAATAATCAGAAACAACCCCATGGTCCCCAGGGTGCCCCAGAGACCCAGTTCTTCTCCAATAATAGAAAAAATCATATCTTTATAGGCTTCCGGTAAAAAGTCGAATTTTTGAAAACTGTTCCCCACACCGACACCCATGACACCGCCGGAGGCAAAGCTGAATCAGCGACTGTTTGATTTGATAGCTCGGTTCAGTCTGATGAACAATCTGGGCCATAAAATGCCAGATACGTTTGAGCATATAAGGATGAATCCGCAGATAGAAAATCCCGATGGTCATCATGGTGGTGACTGTTGCCAGGATATAATTAAAATTGACATCAGCCAGATAAAATATCAGTATTGAAATCAGGGCGATCATTATGGCGGTACCCATGTCCGTTTCCATAGCGACCATGGCGACTACAACTGCGATCACACCCCAAAATATCAAATAGGTTTTCAAATCATTTAGGTCGTCTTTGTACTCGACCAGAAACCGCGCCAAAAGCAGAATCAGCGCATAACGGGCAAAATCGGACGGCTGAAACGTAACTCCGCCTATAGACAGCCAGCGGCAGGCCTCGCCGTGCGAAACCACAATGGGCAGTCCGGTAAACAGCAGCGCCAGCAGGATCAGCGAGACCAGGTAAAACAAGGGAGACCATCCCAGCCATTTTTTGAAATCCACAAACGTGGCAATGACCATGACAAGCAGGCCAATCACAATTTTTTGAACCTGGCGCAGCATATAGTATTTGGTGCCGTCAATTGTTTTGGCATTTTCCCGCAAAGATGCAGCCAATTCGGTATGTCCGGACAATTCAACGTTTTCAGCCCGCCTGAGCAGACGAGCGCGTGTATCCTCGTCAGCTTTGTAGGAGCTGGCCGAGTAAACCGCGGCAGCGCCGAGGATCACCAGAATCAGCACACTGAACAATAATATGTAATCGATATTCGAGACTTTCATCGTCTACCTGATCTTGAATGTCGTTAGAGTCAAAAGAGCCAACAAAATGCCGATAATCCAGAAGCGGATCACAACCTTGCTTTCGTTCCATCCGTTTAATTCATAGTGGTGATGCAGCGGCGCCATCAGGAAAACCCGCTTGCCGGTGCGTTTAAACACATAAACCTGTATGATGACACTCAGGCTTTCCAGCAGCCAAAGGCCGCAGATGATCGGCAGTAACAATTCCTTGCGCACCAGGACAGAGACCGCGCCAATCGCGCCGCCAAGGGCCAGAGAGCCGGTGTCTCCCATGAAAACCTCGGCTTTCGGGGCGTTGAACCATAAAAATGCCAGACAGCTGCCAAAGAGAGCCGCGCAAAAAACCGTCAATTCACCGGCGTTCGGCAAATAGACAATATTCAAATAGCTGCTAAAATCCACACGTCCGGTTACATAGGCCACAGCGCCAAACGTTACAGCGGCAATAGCGGTGAGCCCGGACAACATCCCATCCAGACCGTCCGTAAGATTGGCGGAATTGGATGTGGCTGTGATAATAAACGTAACCACGAGTATATAGAACGCGCCCATTTCAAGTTCCAGATTTTTAAAGAACGGTACAGTGGTTGAACTCCGCACCGCTTCCACCTCGGGGAAAAAGTAAACAGAACAACCGAGCAGAAAGCCGATGGAAATCTGTCCGGCCAGCTTGTAACGTCCCACCAGGCCTTTGGGCATTTTTTTAATCAGCTTTAGATAATCGTCATACCAGCCCATCAATCCCAGTGCAACCATGCACACCAGAACCATGAGCACATTCAGTTCCCGGATACGGGCCAACAGCAGAACCGGGATTAGAGTGCTGATCAGGATAATCACACCGCCCATGGACGGCGTGCCTTTTTTTGACTGATGCGACGCCGGGCCGTCGGAGCGAATTTCTTCGCCGATCTGGTATTTTTCAGCAGGCGAATAACAAAGGGACCGACAACCCAGCCGATCAGCAAAGCCAAAACAGCTGCCATGCTGGCGCGAAAGCTCAGATACCGGAACAGGTTAAATCCGATCCACTTGTCACTCAATGGTGCGAACAGATAATATAGCATGCTCTGCCTGCTTTCGGTTATGGTTTCAAGGCTTCGATCACGTGCTCCATATGCAGGGACCGCGATCCTTTCACAAGTATCAAATCTTCCCGCCGAATGGCTTTCAGCAGGGCATTTATCAGATCATCCCGGCTTGCAAAATGCCGCGAAACGATTCCCGCGGACTTTGCGGCGCGGTGCGTGTGTTTTGTTTCTTCACCGTAAAGAAACAGTTCATCAAAAGCATTTTCAATGGCGCGCACAGTTAGCGCCTCATGTTCGGATTTTGAATAGCTTCCCAGTTCCAGCATATCCGCCAAAACCGCAAGCCGTCGGCCGGTCTTGGGAATCTTTATATCGGCAGCGGTGCGCATGGCAGCCAGACAACTTCCGGGATTGCTGTTATAGACATCATTCATAATGATACCGCGGTTCGTCCAGTTCACCTGCATTCTGTCCTGAACCTGCGGCAGCGTCTCCAGTCCCGCTTTGATGTCAGACACCGGCAACGTAAAGCGCACACCGGTTACAGCGGCGGCCAGAGCGTTATAAACATTGTGGCGTCCCGGCAGCGGCAAATGAATCTGTGCGCCCATAAACCGAAACGAGTAGCGTCCTTTTCGATCACACTTGAGGTGTTGAGCCGCATAGTCTTTACCCGCGCCGACCCCGAATCCGGCCTGCATTTTAAGGCTGTAGACCTCTCCCGAGAGCCGGGGATCATCCGCATTAAAAATGACGCTGCCGTCGGGATTCGCGTGACTGCAGATTTCCAGTTTGGCCTGCTTGACGCCTTCCGGGCTTTTAAGATTTTCTAGATGCGCAAAGCCAATGTTCAGCAGAACGCAGATATCCGGACGGGCCAGGTAGCTGAGGCGTTCTATTTCTCCAAAATTGGATGTTCCCATTTCAATCACGGCAATTTCATGCTCATCACGCAGTTCCAGCAGAGTGGCCGGCACACCGACATGATTGTTATATGATTTTATATTGCGCAGTACATTGTATTTTTGTGACAATACCGAATAAATCATTTCTTTGGTGGTCGTTTTACCGGAACTGCCGGTCAGGGCCACTAGCGTGCCATTGAAGCGGTTGCGCCAATGCCGCGCGATCTCCTGATAGGCGGTCAATGTATCCTTTACAGCGATCAAGGGATAATGGGCGGCCTCTGAACCACACCAGTCCCGTGATACGACCGCGGCGCGCGCGCCGTTCTCAAAGGCGGTTTTGACAAAATCATGGCCGTCAAATTTGTCACCGGTCAGCGCTACAAAGACCTGGCCTGCATTAATCCGGCGCGAATCCGTAGACCAGCCAGAAACAGGTTCGCGGTCCGGCGGGCTTTCGCCCCGCCATTCCGCGTCAAGTTCCGGAATCGCCAGTATGTCATTCAAATTGAGTTTCATTCAAGCTGCTCACTCAGCGAAAATTGATTCTTACAACTAATTTTTACACGTGTTCCCGGCTCTGCGCTGCGCCCGGCTTTGGGATGCTGGTCCACAACGACACCGCTCCCCTCAATCACACATTCATAGTTGTGCTCTATGAGAATATTGCGCGCCCGGCGTACGGACATGCCGACCACATTGGGCACATTTTTTTCATTGCGGGCAAACAACACCACCCGCTCTCCCGTTTGCACGCGGGCGCCCGGCGACGGATGCTGGTCCACAACAACCCGGCCTTCACCCTGCTTTAAGGTGGTCAGCCCAGACGAGGCGGCAACCTCCACCGCATTCCCGGATTTCATTCCGATAAAATCCGGTACACGCACAGAGGTTTTGGCGATCCGCGCCGATGGCTGTGAAAAATAGTCCAGCCCTTCAAGCGCGATAATCCGTTCCATAATCTCGCGGAAACAGACACCCGCCACCTGACCGCCATAATAAACATTTCTTGGGTCTTTGACCATAATGAACAGGCAGACAGCGGGATCCTCTTTGGGCATAAAGCCGCCGAATGACGCGATATAGCGGTGCTTGTAATACCCGGCGCCATTGGGACGTACCATGTGTGCGGTGCCGGTTTTGCCGCAAAGTTCAACTCCGTCAATATCCGCCTGAACACCGGTGCCGCGCTCAACCACATCGGACATGAACCGTTTCAGGATACGGCTTGTTTGTAAAGAAATCACTTTGTGATTTTTACGTCCAGTGCGCGGAAACACCTTGCCGTCGCGTATCGTAGCCTGGATCAGGCGCGGCTGAGTGTAAACGCCGTCATTGGCGATTGTGGAATACATCATGCACATCTGCAATGGCGTAACCGCGACTGCATGTCCGTAGGAAAGCGCCAGCTGTGTAAAAGGTACCCAGTCTTTTGTCGGTTTCAATATTCCGTTAATTTCACCCACCAGATCAATGTCCGTTTTTGCACCAAAGCCGAACTGATTCAGGTACGAATATAATGTGTTACGGTCAAAACCCTGAACCGACTTGGCGATTCCGATATTTGACGATTTTACAATGACCTCGCGCATGGTTATGGTTTGCAGGGACTTTGTATCGCGAATCGTTTCACCCATCACATGATAGACGCCGTTTTCCGCATAGACTGTATCCAGGGGATGTTTGAATCCGGCATCCAGCATGGCCGCCATGACGCCAACCTTGAAGGTACTGCCGGGTTCAAACTGATCGGTGATGGCGCGCAAACGCCAGGATGCCATATCGTATTGCCGATAGGCGTTGGGATCAAAAGAAGGCTCGGAAGCCATGGCCAGGATATCACCGCTACGGGGATCCATCAACACCGCGGCGCCGCTTTCAGCGCTATATTGTTTGACTGTGCGAAGCAGCTCTTCTTCAAGAATACGCTGGTAGCGGATATCAAGCGTCAAAACCACATCGTTTCCATCTGCAGCAGGTTTTTGCTGATAACGGGGATGCGGCAACGTTTTCGATTTTGCCGTTTTCAGCAATACTTCCACACCGGGCACACCGCGCAGCACATGATCGAGCTTTCCTTCCACACCGGAGCGACCCACCCCATCAATATCCGTGAAACCGATAATCTGAGCGCCGGTGCGTCCTTTGGGGTATCGACGTTTCATCACACGCCTCACCCCCAGTTCGGGGAGATTCAACGTTTCAGCACGCTCAGCCAGCGTCACATTTTTTTTGCGTGCGATTTCAAAAGAGCCGCGGCGCCCTTTAATCTGACGGGCTATTTCACCGACAGACGCGTCAATCAACGGACTGAGATGTGCGGCTGTCTGATAGGCATCCGTTACCTGGCGCGTGTCAACAATCAGGGTTGCGGCGGGCACATTAATGGCAAGCGGTTCACGATTGCGATCATAAATTCTGCCGCGGTTCGGCTGCAGCTCCCGGCGCAGAATATGCTGCTCCTCACCCAGCTCAACATAGCGTCCGCGGTTGAAAATCTGAATATCGACCAGACGGGCGCCAATCATCAGAAACATCACAGCCATAAAAACCATGATCGTGATATAGCGTCTGGAATATTTTTTCCGCCGTTTGGCCATTGCCTACTCTCCGCTTTCATTCGTAAAAATATTGATCGTTTCTGCGTTTTGCAGCTGAACCTTGCCTTTCAATACCGCACGTATGCGTTCCGGACGGGTCAGTGAATCGTGCTGAACCACAAGCAAGGCATTCTTGTTTTTCAGCGTCCGGAGATCCGCCTTTAATTCAGAGTTTTGCCGCAACAGCCGGGTAATGGAAACACTCTGCCAGACATTTGTAAAAAAATACACCGTCAAAAGCACCAGGAGAATGACCGCATACCGGCCCCAGCGAACAGCATTGCGTTGTTTTTTCGGCAGTTTCTGTCTCATACCGGCACCCCGGTGCGTTCGGCAACCCGCAAGCGCGCTGACCGGCTGCGCGGATTATTTTCGATCTCCTGAGCATCCGGCTTTATCAAGCGATGCACAATTTTCAGCCGGGGCTTTTCTCCGCACACACAGACAGGCAGTTCCTTCGGACATGTGCACGGATCAGCCTGTTTTCTAAAAAATGATTTTACAATTTTTGCTTCCAGAGAATGATAGTCAATGACCGCAAGACGCCCGCCCGGTGTCAGTATATTTAGACTGGAATCGAGCAGCGCCTGCAGACTGTACAATTCCTGATTTACAGCAATTCTCAGAGCCTGAAAAACACGGGCCAGAGTTTTGATCAGAAACTGTTCACCGGCGGCGTTTCGGACGATATCCGCCAATTGTCCGGTGGTTTCGATACGATGGTCCCGGCGAGCGCGCATTATTGCGCGCGCGATCCGGCGGCTCTTTTTTTCCTCGCCGTATTCCCACAATAACCGCGAAATATCCTCTTCGTCATAGGTATTCAACAGCCATGCTGCGGTTAAGGAATTATTTTCTATATCCATCCTCATATCGAGCCGTCCGTTTTTCGAAAACATAAAACCGCGATCAGGCTCGCTGATCTGTAACGTCGAAACTCCGAGATCCGCAAGCAGACCATCAACCTGATCCACATCATGACTGAGCAGCAACGCACGAATATCTTTGAAATTTCCCTGTACCGCGGTAAAGCGATCGCCATATTCAGACAAACGGTTCGCAGCGCGTTCAATCGCCTGAGCATCCTGATCGATACCGATAATCCGCAGGTGGGAAGCGCTTTCCAACAACGCCCTGGAGTGTCCACCGTCCCCGAGACACACATCAACAATCGTCGATGCGTTGTGTACATCAAGTGCGCTTACAACCTGCCCGGCAAGAACCGGTATATGATAGCCATGCTGCACGGTTCCCACTCTTTGTTAAAAATGATCAGCTTCATACAAAGCCTGAATATCGTCTTCGGTTTTCTGCGCGTATTCTTTGTACGATTTGGCATTCCAGATTTCCAGATAATCTTCACACCCGACTACAATCACTTCAGATTCTTTCTGAAGATTGGCCCATTCCACGAGATCGGAATTCAGGGAAATACGTCCCTGCTTGTCAAACGCGGCCTGGGTCATTCTGCCAATAAACTGGCGTTTTAAAGCATTCAACTGTTTTTTCTTTAGTGTTTTATCGGTAATTTTCTCTTTGAATTCTGCCCAACTATCTTTATAATAGGCTGTTACACAATGCTCGAAACCGCGGGTAACATACAACTCGCTGCGCTGATCTTCGGGCATACCCTTGCGGTGGCGCGCCGGAATGGCCAGGCGTCCGCTCTTTGGGTCAAAGGTTACAGTGTATTGTCCGTTTAGATCAGCCAAAATTCACCATTTTATGTTTTGGTTTTCCATTAATCACCACGATTCACCAAAGCAAGATAATATAGTATGCAATAAAAGTCAAGAAAAAAAGCCAAAACAGGGGTTTAAAATCAATTTTTTTTCAACAGGAGAACTTTGCGCTGAATAATAATTCATTTACCATTTGTCTGAAATTTATCATATTTCACCTTGCTTTTTATCGATTTTATCGCCAACTTTTCGGTTTAAATTCGAGACAAGTTCAGATCTTTTTCATCCATCCGACAGGATAGTGGTCTGTGAAAATTAAGTTTTGTCCGTATTTATTTGAGTGTTTGAATAAAGTCAAAAGGAAATGTCCATGAAATTATATTGTCAAACAATTGCGAGTATCCTGCTGTTTTCACTGATACCGGTCCTGGCGCAGGAACCTCTTGAACTTCCGTTGATATCCGTGCAGGCATCATTTTTGGGGAATGATACCGGTGATATGGCCGGGCACCATGTTTCCATCATTGGCGATATTGATCAGGATGGATATAATGATTTTCTGATCACCGCTCCCGGAGCGGATTACGATGCAAAGACAGACGCGGGTCTTGTCTATTTGTTTTACGGAAAAGCGGATAGCTGGGACAAAAATACAAATTTGAGCAGCGCGGAAGCCATTTTTCACGGAGAAATGCCGGCCAATGAAGCCAGTCACGACGCCTTTGGAATCGGCGATATCAACAATGACGGATATCCGGATTTTGGCATCAGCATCAAAAAAACCCAGTACAATCAGGGCGGCATTCGCGCCGGCAAGGTCTATCTGTTCTTTGGAAAAAATGAACGCAGACGGGGTCTTTTTTCGCTGGAAACCGCGGATGCCTCGATTATCGGCGAGGAGGAAAAAAGCGAAGCTGTTCACATCAAGGGTGTCGGAGATATCGACAATGATCATTATGATGACTTTATAATCGGGTCCGGCTTTAATGATAGTAACGGCGAGGACGCGGGCAACGTCTATATCTATTTCGGCAAACCCACAGCAGAGTGGCAGGTGAATGACACCACAACCACAGCCGATGCCGGCTTTACAGGAGAAGCAGCCGGAGACTGGGCCGGACATCGGGTTGCCGCCGCGGGGGATGTCAACGGCGACGGTTATGATGATTTTCTCATCGGCGCCAATCGGGTGGCCTTTCAAAACACAAATTACACAGGCAAGGCCTATCTTGTATTGGGTGGTCCTCGCGGTTCTTTTTCAAAAAATAAAAGCCTCGAATTTGCGGACGCTTCCTGGTACAGTTCGGAATTCAAACAGGAACTTGGATGGAATGTAGCCGGCATCGGTGATGTGGATGATGACGGACTTGATGACATACTGATCAGCGTCCAGAAAAACAGCACATTTTATATTCTATTGGCGCAAAACCTCACCTACCAAAGCAATCAGCTCATTACGGATGCTGCCGACGTTGCAATAGAATCACACGGTGAAAATGATGACATTGGTCATGATATTCATCCATTGGGTGATCATAATCGGGACGGAATTGATGACTTTATTATCGGCGTCTCCAACAGTGACGTGAAAACCGGCGGCAAAGCCGGTGCGGCGTATGTTTTTTACGGACGCAGCAACTGGCCTACCACCTTGTCCATTGATGAGTTTGACATCCGGTTCCACGGCGAATCCGCGGGCGATGAAGCGGGATTTTCCTGTTCAGGCGCCGGAGATGTAAACGGGGATAACAGCAACGACATTTTGATCTCCGCCTGGAAACAGAACGGGATGGGCAAAGCTTATCTTTTTCTCACACCGCCGCCGGGCCTGACGCTTTTGTATCCGAACGGCGGAGAAGAGCTGTTCACCGGCACAACCGAAACAATCCGCTGGACCCGCCTAACCGGTATTGACAATGTTTCGCTCAAATACAAAAGCGGAATCAACGGCGCCTGGCAGACCATTATCGAGTCTACACCCAATGACGGCTCATTCGACTGGAAGCTGCCATCAAGCCCCGCCGCAACTGTCTATGTACAGGTCAGCGATGCCGCAGACGGCAGTCCGTCGGATGCAAGCGACCATGCCTTTAGCATCTCCAGACCGAACGACCTCGTACTCAGGGCGCCGAAAGGCGGAGAACAGTTAAACGGTTTATCCACTTTTGATATCACCTGGCTGCCGGGCGGATCCGGGAGTTTCGTCAGTCTGGAGTTTTCTTCAGACGGGGGGGCGACATGGACGTCAATCGCAAGCCGGGCCGACAATAACGGTACATTTACCTGGCTTGTTCCCAACCTTTCCTCTTCTCGTTGTTATATCCGGCTGGTCGACAGTAATGACCCGGCGAATCAGGATATCAACAATATACCATTCAGCATTCAGGAATCCACGACGCTGTTCCTGGAGGCGGAGCATATGACCCGAACTGAAGGTGTCGAGATAGAAGACCGGCCGGATGCCAGCAACGGACAGACTGTTGCGGTGCCTCGCAGTGTGAGAACCGGCACGCTGAGCGCCGAATTTAATTTTCAGCCCGGCACTTATCAATGGGGAATTCGCTATCTGGACGAGATAGACGGCAGTTCACTGTGTAAAGTCTATGTAAACGATTTACTGATTGACAAATGGTATTTTAACGAAGAAACAGAGATGGATTCCTTTTATATCCGCGAATTCGGCGAGCAGGATTTTGCACTCGGCGATGAGATTAGCATTGATCTGAATCATCACAAGGGAGAATATGGCCGGGTAGACGCGTTGATTTTTCAACCTCTTGACGTCGTCGAGGGCAGCATAACCGTAGTGGCTCCAAACGGCGGCAAGCGCTGGAGATATAACACAGAACATGAAATCAGATGGGAAGCGATTGACATGCGGGGAGATGTGAAAATCATGGTCTCACGCAATGCCGGCGGCGGTTTTACAACCATTGCCCGGGTTCCGGCGGCTGATGAATCATGGACCTGGAATGTCGAAAAACCATTATCGCATGAATGTCTGGTTCGTATTCAGTCTCTGAACGGCTCGGTCAGTGATACCAGCGACGAACTGTTTTCCATCATGCCTGATCCGAAAATCACGGTGACCGCGCCCGACGGCGGTGAAGCCTGGATGGTGGGTGAAACCCAACGTATCTCCTGGCAGGCCCAGGGCGGCGGCGCCAAGGTCCGTATTGACCTCAGCCGCGATAACGGAAACGAATGGGAAACCCTGGTGGACAGCACGGATAACGACGGCGTGATCAACTGGAATGTCAATGCGCCCGCCTCCGATTCCTGCCTGATCCGGATTACGGAACTCCAGTACAATACCGCGGACACGAGCAATGCCGTTTTTTCAATTGTCCCGATTCCGTCCATTGCGATCAAAAGTCCGAACGGCGGTGAAGTCTGGCAGTCAGGCACCACGCATCCGATCGAATGGCAGTCGCAAAATCTTTCAGGCGATCTGACGATTGAACTCTCTCTGAATCATGGAAAAAGCTGGACAGCCTTGAGTTATCAGGTCACGGATGACAGCCCATTTAACTGGACAATTGACAAACCCGCCTCCGATTCCTGCCTGATTCGAATATTTGATCAGGCCGGTGTCGCAGATACCAGTGATGGCGTGTTTTCCATCACCCCTCCTCCCTCACTGACCCTGATCAAACCCAACGGCGGCCAAGTCTGGACATTGGGTGAAACCCGCCGGATCGAATGGCAATTGGACCATTCAGACAGTCCGGTCGATGTCTACCTGAGCCGGGACAATGGTGGCGCCTGGGAAACATTACAGACCGCTGTTGACAGCGCATATTACGACTGGACAGTGAGCGGTGATGTTTCAGAACACTGTCTGGTTCGGGTGATGACACAAGACAGCCTGGCACAGGATTACAGTGATGACAACTTTTCGATTGATCGCGTTCCGGCCCTGGCGCTTGTCCAGCCCAACGGCGGTGAAGTGTGGAACATCGGACAAACGTACGCGATCTCGTGGAACAGCGTCAATATCAGCGGCGCTGTTGACATTCATCTCAGCCGGGATAACGGGGAGACCTGGGAATTGCTGGAACGCCGGGATAACGGCTCTTTATTTGAATGGACCGCCGGCGGGCCGGCCTCAGATTCCTGTCTGATTAAAATTTCCTCGGAAGCGGATTCCGCATCTGCTATCAGTGATTCTGTTTTCTCGATACAAGTGGAGCCCGGTTTGGTGATCACAGCGCCCGATTCCGGCGCCCTCTGGAGCGTTGGTGAGAGTCATTCCATTCAGTGGAGCTCGATAAACATCAGTCCGCTTGTAACCCTTGAATTCTCCGTCGACGATGGAGAAACCTGGACAACCATCGCGGACTCTGTGCAGAACAATGGCGGGTACAACTGGACGGTAGAAACGACACCTTCGAATCTCTGCCTGATCCGCATTTCAGATACCGCCGGTTCCGTTTCAGCCATCAGTCCGGTTTTTCAAATCCAGGCCGCTCCCCAAATCACCCTGTCCTCACCCGAGGCCGGCACAGTCTGGATCGTGGGTGAACAGGCCGTTGTAAGCTGGGGGACGACTAATCTAAACTCCCGCATCCGGTTAAGCCTGTCACGGGACAACGGGCAATCCTGGGAAGAACTGTCTGTCATCAAAGACGCTAACAGCTACACCTGGACGGTAACAGAACCGGTGAGCGAAACCTGTCTGCTGGCGGCTTTGGATACAACCGGCGCCGTCACGGACACGACGGATATTTTTCATATCCGTTACGCGTCCGGGGTGGCCCGGCTTGGCGGGGAAATACCGGCGGCGTTTTCATTAAAAGCAAACTATCCGAATCCATTCAATCCGGAGACGAGACTTGTGTATACACTGCCCAAAACAACACGGGTCACGCTTTCGATTTATGATATTCAGGGACGCCTGATAGACCGTCTGGTCGATCAGCAGCAGCCCGCAGGAACCTATATGATCAACTGGAATGCCAAAACGTCTCACAGCGGCGCCCTGTCATCCGGCATCTATTTCTATCGTATTGATGCAGAAGGCTTTAGCGAAACCCGCCGGATGATGCTGATAAAATAGAGTATCAGCCCGGCGGAATCCGCCGGGCTGATTTTTCCCTTGAATCTCATGAATAAATACTTTAATTTTGATAATAGTATATGAAACATGTAAACTGAATATCCATATTTTGCGATGAACACATCTATTCATGTAGCTGCCTATCATAACCCTGCATTTCCTCTACTGTTGGCTTGTACAGACCATGGTATCTGCAATATAACATTTGCAGTCAGTCAGAGATTTGATGTATTCAAACAACAGTTTGATTCCCCGGCAGAGCAAACCTGCCCGTATTTGAAACAGCTTGAACGTGAACTTGACAGCTATTTTCAAGGCGCTCTATCCGCGTTCAAAACCCCGATTGACATTATCGCCGGCACCTCATTTCAAAGATCGGTCTGGCAAGCGCTGCGGACTATCCCCTGCGGCGAGGTTCGAACCTACGGACAGATTGCCGGTCAAATGGGCAATCCGGGCGCGGCACGCGCTGTCGGCAGCGCCAATGGCGCCAATCCCCTGCCCATTCTTATCCCCTGCCACCGGGTAATTGCAGCCGGCAACAGGATCGGCGGATTTGGCGCCGGAGTTGATATCAAAAGAGCCTTGCTGCAGCTGGAGGGCGTAAACATTTGATGTCACTCAATCCGAAAATCGGGCGTATTCTTTTCAAAGGAGAATGGTCACCGCAGCAGGTTGATAGTGCCTGGAATCCCTCTGCGCCGCCTCTGCCGACTCAACTCCAGCAAAGCATTGATCAATTCTGGCGTCAAAGACAGGCCAGGCATACCTTTAACGGCGACCTGGCCCGACTGGCCGGTTACGAATTTCGGGAAACGGGTTTAAAGCTTTATCTTCAGGCATCGGATTACAAGACATTGCTTTATTCAAACCAACACGCGTCCCGACTCGCTGAAAAAAATCCTGAACACCTGTCCCGCGCACTGGGTATCAGCGCCATTGTAGAAACAAATAACAACAGCATTGTCTATATAAAACGCAGCGACAAAGTCGGGGAATACCCGCTTGTGCACGACATTCCCGGAGGTCATATTGACGTGCCGGAATCAGGAACACCCGATGCCTTTGCCTCCATCAAGCAGGAAATTATTGAAGAATTGGGAATTCCAGTACGGAACCCAATTGAGCTTATTGGAATGATCGAAACGTTTGAAACCCTAAAACCCGAGTTGATATTCAAATTCTTTTCGCAATTATCAGAAAAAGACATAAAGAACTTTGGCCGCACCGCCAAAGACCGTTTTGAATATACGGATCTTTTATTCTGTCCCTGTGACAAATTAAGCGCTCTTTTAAGTGATAAAACATTCAGTCCATCAGCCTATTCAAGTCTGGTATTATACAGTCAAACACAAGAGGTCATCTGTTGAATAATAACGAAACTCTGCACGAAACATATCCTGATATCAACCGCATATATATCTCGGGTACTTTACTGCATGATCCACCGCTTCGTTATACACGAAAAGGCGTGCCGGTCACCAACTTTATCATTGTTACGGCGCCCGACTCTGAGAGTCCTGAAACCAGTCCGGACCGGAAACCGTGCTATATCAGCGTAGTGGTGTGGTCCAAGCAGGCTGTACAGTGCAGCAGAAACCTGAAAAAAGGCAGTCCGGTTGTCATTTTAGGCGAATTGCAGTCCATGCCCAATTGGAACCCGAATGATGATTACTATCCGGTTCAAATCAGTGCGCAGTGGATACAGTATCTATAGCGCAAATGAACAAGGGCAGATGTAAAACCTCTGTATATTTTCCGCACAGGGGTGGCCCTTATTCGATCGAATTCGTCGCATAAAGCCTTTATAACCCAAAAGACTGCCCAGAATGCCATTTTTTTAATTTTTCCCTTGAAATTGGTTTTATAAAACCTTATGTTATAGCATGATATTTACATCATACAATAACACAGGATTCACTTTTTCCCGCAATTTTATCTCTGCTATCCAGTTTACCTATTGCATTATAGCTTACCCTCAGAACAACTAATTGTGGGGTGTTCTGAGTATTTTTTAACGGATAACGGAAGATTTCTGTTACTCTGAGTGTTATTACAATACACACTTTTTTAAATACCCCTAACTAATAACAAGTGAACCAAACATATCAAGGAGGTTTTGTGAAAAGCTCGCAAAAACACTTTATGTCTGTTGTAATCGTTTTAACTCTTTTGTCAGCCACGTTTGTAATGGCCGGCGAGTCATCATTTAACATTGGCGGCGCTGTTCGTTACAACATTTTTTTAAAAGATTATGAAGATGGTGAATTCCAGTTTAGTGATGGACAATTCACCTGGGATACGTGGCGTTTAAATATCTCCGGTAAAAATTCCGCCGGTGTTATTCTTGATTTTGAATATCGCTTTTATCCCACATTCGACACCCATTTCATCCATCATGGATTTTTGGGTTACGAATTTGAAAATGAAGATCAGATTCAGCTGGGTGTGAACCAGGTGCCGTTCGGCGATCAGACCTGGGCCTCTCACAGCTGGTGGTTTTCCGGCGCCTATTATATGGGTCTGGAAGATGATTATGATATGGGTTTGAAATATCTGACCAGCAAAGGCGACTGGGATTTTGCTCTGGCTTATTACTTCCAGCCGGAACCCGCAGGTCCCGCGCCCACAGGCTATGAACCGGACTGGCCGTCCTACGGCGTCGGCGGTTCCGGCCGTTATTCATACGACATTATCCCCAAGGACGCCGGTTCTGAAAACTGGTTGTTTCCTGGCGATGAAGGCTCCATGAGCGTTTACGAACGCAATCAGGTGAATGCCCGCGCCGCCAAGTCTTTCGAGATCGGCGATCTGGGTACATCTGAACTCGGTGTGTCCGCCCAGTACGGCCAGATTTACAACTCGGCTCTGGATGAAAACGGCAGCCATTACGCCGTTGCCGGTCACCTTGATGCAAATCTGAACAAATTCAACGTCAAACTGTTCGGTATATATTACAATCATGACACCAAATGGGATGACGGTTCTGAAGCCGAGGTGATCCCGATGGGCGCTTATGGTTCCGGTGTATACCCGGTTGCCGCTGAAGCCACTGTGTTGAACCTGGGTGTTTCTTATCCGGTTTCGGTTGACTTTGGTCCGGTGTCCAGTCTGACATTCTACAATGACTATACATTGACCGACAAAGCCAATGCTGACTTTGAGGATACCCAGCAGAACATTCTCGGGTTCATGGCGACCGCCGGCAGTGTGTACACTTATTTTGACATTGCCATGGGTAAAAATCAGCCCTGGCTGACCAATACCTTTGGAAAAGGCCTGGGTATGGGTGATCCGGATGCCGGATGGAATATCCGATACAACATCAACATTGGTTACTATTTCTAAAACATACTGCCAGCGAAGGAACTATTATGAGCCTTTTAGAAGTAAAGAATCTATACAAAATATTTGGTTCGAATCCGGAACGGGCATTTCCGCTATTGGAAAAAAATGTCTCCAAAGAGGAAATTCTTGAAAAAACCGGAAATACCGTTGCCATCGACAATGCCAATTTCTCAGTGGAGAAAAAAGAAACGTTTGTGATCATGGGATTGTCCGGCAGCGGTAAATCAACCATTATCCGATGTCTGAACCGTCTAATCGAGCCCACGCGGGGTGAGATTCTTCTGGACGGCGTCAACATACCGGATATGAGCAAACAGCAGTTACAGGAGCTCAGACGAACCAAAATGTCGATGGTGTTTCAGCATTTCGGCCTTTTGCCTCAGCGGACCGTACTTCGCAACGTCGAGTACGGTCTGGAAATATCCAAAGTGGATAAATCCGAGCGCGAAAACAAGGCCATGAATGCCATCGAACTGGTCGGATTAAAAGGCTATGAGCATAGTATGCCTGATGAACTGAGCGGCGGTATGCAACAACGCGTGGGCCTTGCCCGCGCGTTGGCCAATGATCCGGAAATCCTGTTAATGGATGAAGCTTTTAGTGCATTGGATCCTCTGATCCGCACCAATATGCAGGATGAACTCCTGGATTTGCAAGCTAAAATGCACAGAACCATCGTTTTCATTACCCATGATCTCGATGAAGCGCTTAAACTGGGTGATCGTATTGCGATACTGGGGCCGGGCGGTAAAGTTGTCCAAATCGGCACGTCGGAAGACATTCTGACCAATCCGGCCGATGATTATGTGAAAGCCTTTGTGCAAAACGTTGACCGCACAAAAGTGATCACAGCGTCCTCGATTATGCGTAAACCTTACACCATTATCAGTCCCAAGGACGGTCCCAAGGTCGCTATACACAATATGGAAAAGCACGGAACCTCGACCCTGTTTGTGACTGACAGTGACAGAGTATTAAAAGGTGTGATTCATATTGATGATGTGGTAAAACTTCGCAAGCAGGGTGTAAAGTCGGTTGAACCGGTGATCGTGAATGATGTTTACATCACCTCACCTGATAGTTCTATCGCAGAACTGCTGCCGACGGCCATGGTTGCTCATTATCCGGTTGCCGTGGTGGATGATGACAAACACCTATTGGGAGTTGTTGACCGCGCGTCTGTCATTGCCGAAGTCGGCAGTGAAGAAGACAATGAAATTGCTCCCACCTCATTAAGCGAATAGGAAATAAGGAGTTCAATCAATGATTGATTTAAAAATAGGAAAAGGATTTGAAGCAATCATCACCTGGTTGACCGCGAATCTGGGTCCTGTATTCGATGCGATCAGCAATGCAATATCCGGTCTTTTACAGGCTTTTGAAGGTCTGTTGTTATGGCCGCATCCCATGATTGTCATTGTACTTTTTACAATTTTGGCATGGATAACGGCAAAGCGCGGTATTGCACTCTTTACACTGATTGGAATGTTTCTGATCTACAATATGGGATTTTGGCAAGCCACAATGGAAACCCTGTCGCTGGTCATTACAGCGGTATTTATTGCTTTGGTTGTCGCAATCCCCATAGGAATCTGGGCATCCAAGAGTGAAGTTGTTGAACGCATTGTTCGTCCGATCCTTGACTTTATGCAGACTCTGCCGGCATTTGTTTATTTAATACCGGCCGTGCTGTTCTTTAAACTGGGCGCGGTTCCGGGAGTGGTTGCAACACTTATTTTTTCACTCCCGCCGGCTGTACGTCTCACCAATCTGGGCATTCGACAGGTGCCCAAGGAAATTAAAGAAGCAGCCGTCTCATTCGGGTCAAGTCCGTCCCAGATTTTATTCAAAGCTGAAATTCCCGTGGCTCTGCCCACCATTCTGGCTGGTGTAAACCAGACCATCATGCTGGCTTTGTCCATGGTTGTCATCGCCGGTATGATCGGCGCGGGCGGCCTGGGTAACGAGGTGTTGAAAGGGATTACCCAGCTGAAAATCGGGTTGGGTTTTGAAAGCGGTATATCAATTGTCATTTTAGCGATATTTCTCGACCGTGTTACACAAGCATTAGGTCAATCAACTCAAAACAAATAAATTAACTAAACGGGAGGTAACTATGAATCGTTTACTTCGCAGTACATTATTAGCAGCGCTCTTGGTCGTTTTCGTTATTGGTGGTCTGATGATCAATGGTTGTACACAACAGGCCGCCGGTGAAAAAACGGCAAACCTGGTTTATGTAAACTGGGCAGAAGGTGTAGCATACACAAATCTTGCCAAAGTCGTTCTGGAAGACAAAATGGGTTATGAGGTGAATATCACAGCCGCAGATGTCGGCCCTGCTTATACTTCGGTTGCACAGGGTGATCAGGATGCCTTTATGGAAACCTGGCTGCCGGTACTGCATGCCGACTATGTTGAACAATACAAAGACCAAATCGTTGACCTCGGTCATGTTTATGAAGGTACCCAGAGTGGTCTGGTCGTTCCTTCTTATGTCACGATCGATAAAATCAGTGAAATGAATGATCACGTTGATAAATTCGACGGCAAAATCACCGGTATCGACGCTGGCGCCGGCGTTATGAAAACAACGGAAAAGCTGATCGATGAATACGGCCTGGACTTTGAACTGGTTTCTTCAAGCGGTCCGGCCATGACCGCAGCGCTGCAGGAAGCCATTGCCGATGAAGAATGGATCGTGGTAACCGGATGGAAACCGCATTGGAAATTCGGTCGCTGGGACCTGAAATTCCTGGAACAGGATGAAGACAAAATGATGTGGAAATCGGGTAACATCCATATCAAAGGTCGTTTGAACATTGAATCTGATAAACCTGAACTGGCGCAGTTCCTGCGCAACATGTTCTTTACCGATGCTCAACTTGCCGATCTGATGCTTCAGGTCAAGGAATCTGATGCAACTGAAGAAGAAGTGGCAAGAAAATGGATGGCTGAAAATGAAGACCTGATCAGTTCCTGGATTCCTGAATAAACAGGATGCTTTTAATAAAGCCCTGCATTTTTATGCAGGGCTTTTTTTATGTCCACGATATACACTCGGGGAATTGTTCTATAAAACCGGGATAAATAATTTACCATGCATCCCGAGTCTTTACAGTAAATCTCAGCGTAACAGAACAGCCTTTGCCAGGGCCTGATAGTTATTCGCCCTCAGATGAATCAGGTATGTCCCGCTGCTCAGCGGCTGCCCCTTTTGATCAACACCATCCCAAATCATTCTATGAGTACCGGCGGGTAGATCGCCCAGGAGGTATTGATTGACTGTTTTACCGGAAATATTATAGATCAAAATCTCAACCCGCGCCGTAATCGGAAGATCATAAGCAATCACCGTAGACGCATTGAACGGATTCGGATAATTGGCATACAAAAGAAATTCCCGCGGCAGCGCATCCCGGTCGGCAACACCCGCAGGCCAGGACACCGTAACCTCGGCGATTCCTGCGATTCCGCTTTCCTCGTCGGTAGCGGTGATGGTGTAGGTTCCGGGCGTATCGCCGGCTGTATAGAATCCTGCGGAGTCGATGCTGCCGCCTTTTGCCGACCAGACAAGTGGAACATCCATAGCATCGCCGAGATCATCAAAGGCCTGTCCGGTAAACTGAACGGACTCGCCGGTAAGACAGAATGTGTCAGACGGACTCACCTGCACCTGTGCAAGCTGCGGGATATGCGACCCGAAAAACCGGATCGCGTAAATATTTTGATCCCTGTCGCTGGTATCCGCATGGTTGTATACCATTAAAAACTCGTTGGTTTTGCTGTTATGGGCAACACCAAGTCCAATGCCGCCATTTTCATGAATGCTTGTATCAATCGGAATAGTTTCAGTCGCACTGACAGTACCAATCTGATCATCATCCAACAGCAAAAGTTCATTCACTGGATTGATACCGAGTCGCTGTGCATAGAGATCAGCATTCACCCCAAATTCTGCATAATTTCCCCATCCCACCAGGTACTCATCATCGTATTGACCATAGGCCAGGTCCGGTGGTGAAGGCCAGCCCATCTGTTCACTGATTATAAAGCTCGATACAGATTCCGTCATGGCACCGTCTTTGTCAATATAAAAAGCTGCCCAGCCTTCATCCTGGCGGGCGAATCCGATACGCTGACCCCATATCTCATTATCATCATTTTCATTTGTCATGCCTTTCCACACAACCTGCATTTCTGTCGTATCCCGGGATGCTGCTTTTTGCAGAGAATTGGCATGAAATTCTGTACGCGATGCGACACGGGCCTGAAAACAGTCCGGTCCGTTGTTGAACATGCCGGAGATCATCATGGCCGGAAGCACCGACATGGCGCCGCCTGTCTTTGCCAGAACACTGCCGTCCGGCTGGATCAATTGTCCGCTATGATCAACGCGCTGGCCCAGGACTCTTCCAAAGCTTGTTCCGTATACCACGAAAAATTCATTGGTTATGTGATTATAGGTCACATCCGGCACACTTTCAAAGGTCCAGTCCGCTGCAGCGACGGGTATGTTTACAGTTGGATCTGCGGGATTGATCAACTCTCCGTCTGCTGTAATGAGCTGCCCAAACACATCTGCACCGGTCCAGCTGTTCTCACCTTCCGGCTCGTTGCGGAAATCACCCCATACAGCCAGGAACACGTTTTCACGCGTGTTAAAGGCGACTGAACACGTGTAAATATTGCTGTCATTGGAACAAATAGCAAACGAATGATACTCATCGGTCCCGGCGGGTTCGTAAAAGCTGCCGTCATGATTGACAAACACGCCGCTGATATCGCTTTTTCCTGCCTCACGCCAGTCCTCAAACACCACGAGAAACCGGTTGTTATCCGGATCAAAGGCCATACGCGGCCAGTACTGGGGGCCGGGTGCGCTGCAAACGGCAAAGTTATCGCCTTTTAATGTTCCGTCCGCATGAATAAACTGTCCGTAAATATCAGACCTGTCATCACGACTGTCCTCCCATACAGCCAGGTATTCGTTTTCAACCGGATTGTACTCTATCTGCGGAAACACCTGGGCCTCCAGCGCTTCAGATACAACAAGCGCGTCACTGTGTCCCTGTCCCCAAACCAGACTAACACCTACCACCCCCATCAGAAACAGCAAAGCGTACCTTGACATGCCTCTCTCCTCTCGTGTTGTGTTTTCAAGCCGTTTAAGAATTTTATTATTTTACGTTACTACTTTTGCTCAAAATCGGGAAGGACCTGTTAAAATATTGTGTGATCGGTATCGGTGAGCAGTGCTAATTTAAACATTTGAGAGATAAAGTCCAGTATTTTTTTAATTATTATTCCGACGGGAAATACGATAACCCGCGTTACAATAGTTTTCTCCGGTTTTTGTCATATGCTATATCTTTATCAGTTAGTGTTTCATAACAGATAAATTCATGGATTGGTTGCTAAAATTACGGTTTAGTATTAAAGAACAGTCCAATTCGACTTTTTCCTTGACTGTCAGTTAAAATATTTTATATTTAGTATAACTTTTAATCATCCACGTTTGATTTTATTCATTACATCAAAGGAGTATCTTATGAAACGATTTGCAATTCCCCGTGTTGCGCATTGCAGTGAGGGCTGTTGACTCTGGTCCTGAATACGACGTTAAACTTTTCGTTTAAACAGATGGACTGTCTAAAAAGACTGACCGATTTTTTCGGGCAGCGCCTTTTCATAAAAGGTGTACTTTTTAGACAGTCTTTTTTTTAACCGAGTTCCAACCCGAAAGTTTTTTTATATCTTGCTGATTCTGAAAACGGAGAACAATCATGAAACAATTCTTTTATGGACTGATTCTACTGGCAGTGGCAGTATCGGCGTTTGCTCAAAAACCGGACACCTCAAGCGCGGAAAAAACGACCTGCACTGAAACGCATCAATGGGAACCGCTCTCAGATCATGAACAAGCGCCCTGCTGTGAGAAAGCGGCTGATTCTGCACACTGCAGCAAACAGCATCCCTGCCATAAAAACACAAAAAACACCGGCTGCAAGGGTAACACCGCTTTAAAAGGCTGCGGGCATGATAAAGGAACACACGAGTGTCAACAAAATTGCAAAAGCAACTGTGCACATGATTCGCATTCGGGCTGTAAAACCTGTCAATGTCAAACGGACAGTCTTGTTATTCTCTGGTCCACCGGTGATGCGGATGTGTTCAGCAAGGTCATTTTTCCATACAGTATTAATGCCGCAAAACAGGGATGGTGGCAGAGTGTGGAAGTGTTGATATGGGGCCCTTCGGCCAACCGGGTCAAGGAAGACAAAGACCTGCACGAAAAGCTCAAACAGGCAAAAACATCCGGTGTCACGCTTACGGCTTGTCAATGGTGTGCAGAACAATATAAAGCTGTAGATGTTCTGGAGAACCTGGGAGTTGATGTCAAGTATATGGGAAAACCGCTCACTCGGTATCTGAAATCCGGGCATAAAGTGCTTGTTTTTTGATCGAAATGAAAAAATTATACCCGGTTATCAATCTGCCAAAAAGTACATGATGAGTACCAAAACTCTGCTGTTGTTTTTTTGATTGTGTCCTTTACACCGCTTTTTTCAGCAGAATGTTCACCCATCGTCGATAGAGACATGGTGTTTGAAGAACAGAACAGCATGCTTGCGGTTGAAGCAGAATACGTTTACAAGCAAACAAAAACCGAGATCAGACGCTGGTATCGTTTCGGCAAAAATGAATGGCCCAGACCCGGCCGCGATGTAGACGTTCCGCATTCGGCGAATGCCAGCAACCATGCTTATCTTGAAAAGCTGCATTTCATTGTAGATATCCCCTTTTAGAATCCATAGTTTACACAAACAGTACGTTCTGTAGAACGTACTGTTTGTGTCAGGGTCCAGGCTAAACCTCCTGTTTCGATTCAACGCACCAGTGTACATGGTTTCCAGAGCACCGAGTGATCAGTTTTCAGTTTGATCAAATAAATGCCGCTGGGCAGCTGTTCGGCGCTCCATTGTCTGCTATAACTGCCGGCGTGCTGATATCCGTTGAAAATTTGCTGGACATGCTGACCCCGTATATTGTAAACATCTAATTGGACATGCTCCGAATGGTTCAGGGTATAGCTGATGCGGGTCGTTGAATTAAACGGGTTGGGACAGGAGGTCAGCTGCATAGCATCCGGTATTGCCGGAGCCGATTCTTTCACCCCGGTCAATGGGTCAATTTGCGCATCAGAGTTATTCCAGTGTACCCGATCCGCAAGCTCACAGGCGCCCGCAGCCGCCACGGTTACTTTGTTGAATCGATCAGTGATAGAATTCCCGGGCTCCAGAGAATTGGATAGGGTACTGCGATCCAGATGCATCCCCGCGTCATTATCGCTTGCTGATTCAAGCGGATAGCCGAGAAGCGACTCGACATAAGACCGGTCCGGATTTAATCTCACAAATCGGCAGGCTGTATTCAAAAAAGCGTTATATTGATTCAGAATATGCGGATGATCCGGGGCCACCTGCACATGATCTGTATCACTGGCCACGACCATGAAAAACAAATCGGGAACATTTTCCACAACCGTTTCGATCCAGTATTCTCCATTGCGCAGACGCCAGAATCTTTTATTTTCCTGCAAATCCGGTATATGATCAGGTGGGGCGGCCGGGAACAGATTACGGTTCAACGCCTCAGTGTGCAGGCGCTCGGAATAGAAAGCTTTCAAGGTGTCATTCAGTTTAAAAACAAGCGGATAGAATATAAAATCAGTACCGCGGTCCACCTGCTCATCCTGATCCTCATCGATATAAAGACTGCCCGACACGTTTCCGCCGCCTCCCAACAAGGGAACCTGTATGGAAGGATCCCATTTCAGATTGCTAAAATCCCAGTCCCCGGTTTGCGGATCATAGGCAGGATTGACACCGCTATTAAACGGCCGCAGCGTATTTTCGGACTTTGCTCCGGCTTCCGCCTGCGGCAACCCATCTCCGACTGGTGATTCCCAATTCAATATCCAGGATAATCCGGGGCATCCATCAGCATGAAACCCGGCTGTGCGGAGACTTGTATTGCCTGCATTTGACCACCCAACCAATCCGATATTATCAGAAGATACAGGCATATCAGGGTAATAGGTCATCCAACATTAGACCGGACGAATCCGGTCGGGTTTGAGCGGCAAATTGAATGATATCCCGCAGGGCGAGAAGACTGCCCGGTCCGCGATAATCATACTCTCCTCCGCTTTTTGCTCCACCTTTACCTCCGCCGGGAAAATTGAAGCGAATTTCAACAAAACCTTCATCGGCCAATCCGGTTTGTCTTTCATCCAGTCCTTCGCTGTCAAATCCTCCGGCCACATAGATGGCAATCGGGGCGCCGTTTTGATACCTCGGAGTTTCAGGTGCAGTGACACGCACCTGCAGACCGTCGGAAGAAGCAGCATTACAGGGTATACGTGTATAAAGATCACGTTGCGATTCGCGGGCATGTTCGAGAGGTCCGGTCGGGATCAAATCCTGACCGAGTAATCCCGGATAGTCCACCGGATAACGCCAAGCCCTGAAAACATTATTGACCCGGTCCTTTCCAGACTCGAATACGCTGTCACCCTGAGACAGAATACCCTGATTGGTAACCGGATTGATGTATTTCCATACGGTTTGTCCGTTTTCTGTTACTTCGAAAAATGTTCCATGCGTGCCGTCACAGATCAGTGTATTCCCGTTCGTCAGCCGCTGTGTCCCGGAGATATGATCAGCGTAAAAGGTTTTGCGGGGATCAGCTGTAAACGTCCAGGTAAAATCCTCAGGTGCAAACGTAGAGTCTGTATTTTTAACATAGGTATCATCCGTATCTAAAAGCGGAGTCAATTCGTCTATACTGCTGTACGCAAACGGTTGTCTGCCTTTGCCGTTATTGAACAATAAAATATTCCCGCCGCCGGGGAGATTTGCATCTATCCATTGCGCATCATGTTGATAAAATAATTGTTGGCCTGAGGCTGAATGACTGTCCCATGTTGCATCATTGCCCCATCGGTACAAAAGATCTCCTCCCCTACCACAGCGCCCGCCGGTATGTCCTGCCGCTTGTTCGCTTGTTGTACTGTGGTCAATAACCCAGATCTCGCTAAAAGCTCTGACACTGAGCAAAATCTGATCCAAATCCGCATTATAATCAACAGAATTGGTGTGATTCCAGTCCGCACCGATACCGGTGGATGATCGATAATTGATATTAATCAATTGCGGATTTTCCGAAATATGCCCGTAATTATCTTTTGACGGATCAAAATCCTGGATCAAATGATCCCAAACATGCCACTTCCAGACAATATTGCCGCCGTTATTGCCCTGCGGTTCAATTTCCAGTATGCAATCCGGCCAGAGTCCCTTGTGATTGACCAGCGCCGAATCGCAGCCGGCCTGAATAGCGTCCTGCCGGGATTTCATTTCCCACGCGATCACTAGTATATTTCCATTCGGCAGCTGTTCAACATCGTGATGCTGACAGATTGTATCATTGGAGCAAATGTATTCCCAGATCACTTGACTCTGCCAATCCAAGTTTCGGATCGCTCCACCGCGTCCTCCGGCTGCAAACAGCGAATTTTGCAGATCGCAGGTGCGCAGCAGACTGCCGTCTTTGAGCAGGTACACCGAGTTACCGGGCGAATAATCGCCCGTCCAGGAATGCACCAGGTTTCCATCATGATCAATCAGATAGGTGTCAGTGGCGCTCAGAGGCGCAAAGAGTGTATATCCGGGACAGGAGCCGGATTCTTTCGTTACTAATCCGACCGTGTTTTCCTGTGGATACAAGAAAATTGTCCATCCCAGACACATCAAAACTGCAGAAAAGAAACACAAATTCCGGGACATGATACCTCCTGCTGGATAATGAAAAGTTGTCAGCATTCTAATGACACAAAGTTAAACGAATTACTTTTCAGTTTATTATCCACAATGTGGAAAATATAATGTTTTCCAGGCAAGGCAGGTTTTATCTGATCATAAAAAATGCTTTAACGACAAAAACGAGTACACGATACGATCGAGCAGAGGAGCCTATCTATCGGATAGGCATGCTGTGGGAAAAGAGTGTATTTTTAAATATGCCGCACGGATTCACGTACCACCAATCGTGTGGGAACCAGTGTGGTATTGGGCTCAATATCGCTGTCCTGGATGACGCTGATCATGCGTCTGACGGCTATGGACCCCATTTCTTCTTTATAAACCCGGACTGTGGTTAAAGGCGGTGACGCCATGCGCGACAGTTCGATATCATCAAAGCCGACCACACTGATATCTCCTGCAATCGCCAGTCCGCGTTCAGTAATAGCTTTATAAGCATAAATGGCATTAATATCATTAGCAGAAAAAAGGGCAGTGGGCGGATTATCCAGATCGAGTAATCTGGCGGTGTGCTCGTAGCCTTTTTCCAGGCCGCCGGTTTGAACCAGTTCTTCACTAAAGGGTATATTGTTGAATTTCAGCGCCCGTTTATATCCCCTGAACCTCTGAGAAAAGCTTTGCCGTTCCAGATCCCCGCTGATAAAACCGATTCGTTGATGGCCGCTTTGAATCAAATATTGCACCGCCTGCATGGCGCCGTCTTCGTTATCTATCAAAATTTGGCACCATTTTGATTCCTGTTCAATCTTGGGATCAATCAAAATAAGAGGAAGATCGATTTGTTTCAACTGGTCTACAAATGTCTGATTGATCACCCCGACGAGTATCAAACCATCGATCTGTCGCTCACGGATCATTTTTGGAATTTCGCTCTTGTTTTCATCCGAAATCAGCTGTAGAACAAGGTTGTAATTGTGAATAGCCAACTCGGCTTCAATGCCTTCCAACACCCGGGAATAAAACGGATTACTGGACAGCGGCTGACTCTCGCGGCAAAAAATAACACCGATATTTTCTGTAGATTTGCTCTTTAATGCTTTTCCAAACGCATTCGGGTAGAAATTATTTTCTTTGGCAATTTTTAGGATTCGTTTTTTTGTGGTCTGACTTACATCAGATCTGTTATTCAGAGCTTTAGAGACGGTTGAAACAGAACAATTAGCAGCTTGAGCGATGTCCTTGATGGTTTTCAATACAATTGATCCTCTAAATTTAAATGATATTTGAAAGTAGACGCATAAAGTAACAATGAATAGCTAAAAAAACAAGAATTATTTAAAAGGCCGCATCGACGACTGACAGCCGTTAAATTTAGTGCACATTGATACTATTTGTAAAGCATCATACGTTTCTTCAGTTCAAGCTCATCGGTGCACACGCGATAAATGTAAACCCCACTGGGCAAATCCTTTCCGTTAAAGCGAAGCGTGTGATGACCCGGTTTTAGCATAGGATATTGTTTTTCAAAGACAAGATTCCCGAGAATATTATAAACCTGCAGAGACACATTTTCAATTCCGGGGATAAAAAACTGTATCAACGTCTCCGAATTGAAAGGATTCGGATAATTCTGATCCAGAGAAAACGCTTTAGGAATCTGCCCACTATTTGCCTGAAGGCCAACAGGCGCCAAAAGTCTGGCGCGGGAAATCATAGAAACAGAATCATTCCAGCTGTGATACAATGTCAAACGCAATGCATAATCACCGGCAACCAGTCCGTGAGTGGGCCATATCCCCAATTGACCGCGATAGACCGGATTGTGGCGCATACCGTCAACAGTCCGCCATACCGGATCTTGAGCAGCCGGGCTGTAGTGCAATTTATACCCCTCTAACTGAATATCGCATTCCGGACCGCTTTTTATTCGCGCCGTTCCATGTAAAGGAAATTCACTGTCGATATTACCTTCCTGATAGAACAATTCAGACTGAAACACGACAGCAGACTGCTTTGCTTCAGGTTCTGATACGGTCTTGACATTAGCCAGAAACATAATAGACTCTTCATCCGCATTAATATGCGGCCCCATAAATGCGGATTCAGCGCCGATCAAAAACGCATTGTTGCGGGATACTGCCTGCGACCGGATCATGCTGCCTACAACAATGGTTGCAGATTTGTTGAATGCGCCTATATAACCGCCGGTCCCGTCACAAACCGAGTTGTTTATCGTGACATGTGAGCTGTCTTGTGACAAACATTCTCCAAACACAGAATTTTCAATCGTTAGTCGTACCTCACCGGATGCATAATAACTCCAGGTCTGCACATCACTGTTGATCAATTTCAAATGTCTGTCCGGCACCCCGATCACATCATTCGTGTGTGATGAAGAATTGGTGATATTGCTCACATGAACTGAATCTGATTGTTTAAACATGAGCCCTACGGTGCGAAATCGTGTATCCCGGAACACAGCTTCTGAGCCGTTTTCTGATATCAGTCCCCACATGACATCACGGCAGTTATTGATTTGAATCGAATAGGGAATGCCGGCAATATCCTCAAGCAGTCAGAAAAACTCCAGGATAACGGCGACTGTTCGGGAAGCGTCATGTCCACCTCGGCGGAATCCGGAAGAACCAGCCATTGCAGCAAAAACTCGCAATCGGTAAATTCAAGCGCATTTCTGCCCATACAGAGAAACTCACCCGGCGTGTCAACCCGAGAGAGGGTGCCCCTGCTGTCGCCCATAAGCGCCACGGTTATAAAACCGTTTTCAATCCGGGAATCTTTCATCACATAATGGCTGCTGTCGGTCATTCCAATACTCCAGCTCTCATTGCCCGATTGAAACAGGATATCAGAGATATCTAAAAGGCTGTTATCGAGCAGCAGGGCCTGATGCTCATAGCTGTAGCTTTGGATGATCTCTACCCGGCCTGCGGAAATATTCAGTTCAGCGTTCCGAAAAGATAAATATCTCCTTTGATACGGAAATTTGCATCTGTTACATTCAAAACACCGTTATTCACAATGATAAGATTACCGTCCAGGTAATAATTTCCGGAAACATTCACGGTCTCGTTCGGGTCGGTTTCTCCAATCACCCAGTCATCGCCGGTCTGCAACGTCCGATATCCGTCCCTAGAAAGACGGTTCGCTTTTGAGGAAATCGACTGCGGTCCTGTCAGAATATCAAACGGACCTGCTGAAAGCAATGATGCCGCTGTCAGGATTGCTGAGACTATGTAATGAAATGCCATATTGAATCCCTTTGTGTTATAAAAGCTACCCTTGATTCACTTTTATACTGCATGATACAATATATAAATTTTTTCCCTTAAAAGACAGGTGAAACAACCCGGATTTAACGAACCAGCTTTACAGTTCGGGATTGGGTTATTCCCTGAGCCTGCATGATACAGAAATACAGACCGCTGGCGACGCGATAATACAATTTTGGAATAGACGGCAACTCGTAATATGCGGTCACCGTCCGGGTCTACAGCAGGCACCCAGTGAAAGGTCAATGCCGACCAGATCAGCTGCACTGGTCAAGGCGAGCGACATCGGTCCGCAAGACGAATATCCGGAAACAGAAAGACATTTCAAAGGATTACTGATGTTGCAGCCGGAAACGGGAGATTCATAGTGACTGCGGTTTTCCACAAAATACATCCACAACACCAATGCTTTCTCACGATCCGATGCAGTGCCGGATAATATTTCTGCGATGAGGGTTTGATTTGAATACCAGTTGGCCCGGTTGTTGAAAACCAGTCGTGGAGCTTTGACAGTTGTTGAACCTGTATTGCAAATAGACAAAGAGTCCATGGGCTGGAACACCTGCTTACTGTTCTGCGAATACCCCTTTGTAAAAGTGTTCTATGCGTCTAAAAGGCCCTGCATCCTCACAATCGTACTGCACGGCGATGCTGAAATATGCAAAGAACATGAATCTTGAGTGATACTGCTACCAAAACCCTGTATTCCCCAAACCAATAAAATGAAACTGACTGTTTTCATCATCAGCTCCGCTGATTGATGATTAAATGGCCTCTGGAGTGCTCGCTCTAAACACGGTAGCCTCCGGGATTCCTTCTAATCCATATTCGTCCAGGCACGCCGGTATAAAGACAGACTGGCCCCGGCCAAAGGAAGCGCTGTGGGGTCCCTCCTGGCGCCAGGTTAACTTGATTTCACCCTCTGTAATCAGGAGAATCTCGGGGCGGTTTTTTGTGACTATTTTTTGAGAACCCAGCCGTATTTTTTCCAGATCAAAATCATCCACCGGCGTTTCATAAAAGGCGCATTTCATCCCTTTGTCGGACAATACCGTTAAAGGCGCAGGATCACAGTCAATAATATCAGCAAGCGTCTGAACATCCTTGTATTTCGGCGTTAATCCCACACGCACCACATTATCACTGTTGGCCATACATTCAATAATATTACCGGATACATAGGCATGCGGCAGACCGGCCCGAAGAAATATGGCGTCGCCCGCATTCAGGTTCATGATCTGCAGTAAAAACACAAAGACCAATCCCACATCTCCGTGCCGATACGTATTCCATAGCTTGACAAACAGTTTTTCGGCATTATCAAGGTCTCTAATTTGTTGGCAAAGACGCTGGTACAATTCTGTGAGGATTCGGGCTAAATCATCCGATCGCTTTTCTGACTGGTGCAAAATTTCTACAATCAGGGTTTTTATATGACCGGCATGCCGATCCACAGGCAGAGGCAACACCTTCATCCAGCGACTGACAAAACCACGTCCCAGGAAATGTACAAACTCGGGATATTTCTCGAGGGTATACAGGATATCATCGATGGGTTTTAAACCGACCAGCGCGGTCAAATGATCCAGAGCCACGGCAATTTCCGGTTTGTGATTGCTGTCCGGATAATGTACCGGATCGCGTTCAAACAGGGTCACAGCCTGTTCCTTATTGGGGTGAGCTTGAATCGACAGCGGTTCACCAATCGAGAGCACCTTGAACAAAAAAGGCAATGTGTTGTTAAAACGCCTGCTGACCTCAGATCCCAGTATTTTTACCGGGAATTGCTCAACAAGCCGACTGAGGGGAACATAGCGTCCGTTCATATTGAGCTCGGGACGAAGCGCCCGCATGCGCTCCCATCCACAATTCAGCATAAGGTTCTCCCGGCTGAGCCGGTTCACCTAAAAACCTCGGAATAAAGGCCTTGTTGTCCCGTGTCCCCCAGGCATATTTCATCACCCGGTTTCTCATCAAATAGGGCTGTGGCTGAATATTCAATTAATTCCTTCCCTGGTCATATTGCATTTTTCAATCATTTATATAGTCTAAACACTTTAATCAACGTCTCTCTTCCATACATGTCCGGTAAATCAGCTTCGAACCAGGTCAAAGGATCGTTGTAAAACTCGATAAAATCAGGAGCGCTGGAATGCCCCGGATAGGGTGCAAAATGATGATTCCGCGTCCAATTGCGCCATACCAGCAAAAATGAAAGCTGCGAGGTGGCGCTGTCATGCTTTATCGGTCTCAAAAGATACTGCGTCCACCAGTTTTTAATCGGGATCGATTCGTAACCGGTTTCGGTCAAAGCAGGCACCTTGCCTCGGGACGCGGCCATACGGTTAAGCCGGGTAATCTGAGCCCTGAATGTAGGAATCTGGTCCGAGGAATAAAGACTGTAGCAATCCAGGCCTAAAATATCCACATAATCATCTCCGGGATATCGATCCAGATATTCCGCATCACTGACATAAGCGGACGGTGAATAGGCATACAGCAGATTGTGCACATTTTTTGTATCACGTAAATACTCGACGGTAAACCGCCACAAGTCGATATACTGTTTGCGGGTGCAGGATCCGACCCCCCACCAGAACCAGGCGCCGTTATGTTCATGCCAGGGTCTGAAAATGACAGGAACGGGCTCATCATTTTCTCCTTTGATATCCTTGAAAAATGCTGCGATATCATTTAATATTTCTTTGAATTTTTCATGATGCGAGCCGCCAGGCAGCAAGTACGGAACCGCACGCTCCGTATCCCAGGCATCGCCCCCGGACACTGGATTGTCCAGATGCAGACTGGCAGTATTAATGCCGCCGCGTTTATATCCGAGTTGCATCCAGAATTTCATGCCTTCAAAGTCAACGCCATCCAGATTAAAAGATGACGATTCGATATCCCCGAGGTCCCAGCCGTACACCGCCGGATAATCGCCGACCACCAATTCGACATCAGACTTGCCGTATTCGCTGTTCCAGTCAATCCCATAAGCGAGATCATCCTGATGCCCGAACATCACGGCGTCTCCCATATATTTACGCAGATTATGGAACAAATACTTTGTTTCCCGGCTTGCATCCGGATCGACAATTTGAACCTCCGGGGCGGGACCGGGATCATTGGGACCGGTTCCGCTGTCATTGGAACAGGACAGAAAAAGCAGCATGATACAAAAGCTGTATAAAAATCTCATAGTTTTATCCATGTTATAAATTCTTTGGCTGCTGAACGGTTTATTTAAGCAGGAGCATGCGTCTTACCTGAACATGCGATTGGGTACGCATCCGGTAAAAATAAATCCCGCTGGACAATTGTCCGGCATCAAAAGACACACGATGAGCGCCCGCGGGTTTGAGTCCGTTTTCCAGCATAGAAACACGTCTGCCGTTCATATCAATGATTTCAATTTTCACATGCTCAGCAGCCGGCAAATGATATTCAATCGTTGTAACCGGATTAAACGGATTGGGATAATTCTGTTTCAGATCATAGTCTTTTACGGTCAGACTCTTGCTTTCAGAATCATCGGGTTCCTCTACCGTTAGAATTTCACCCAGAGTTCGATCGTTGGGCCGCTGTCCGGAATCGTCATACAGCCACTCACTGTTGAGATCCACATAAAAGGTCGTGCTGGAAAAAAGCCGGGCATCCATGGAAAGCAACGGATTGTCTTCTCCGGCTGTATGCACCTCAACAGCCAGTACATTTTCTCCCGAACGCATCACCGTAGAGACGAGGTCGTTGCTCAATGTTACGATTTTGTTGTTGGTTTTTTGTTCATAGGCCGGATCATCAGCGGACAATTCACCGGACGCTACATTGGTTCGATAAACCTCTGTTCCGTTGATATAGGCCACGGCGCCGCTGTTGAATTTGAGTAAAAGTCCCAGCGGCTCATTCGGACCATTAAACTCAAAATGCTTGCGGAAATAGATTGTGGTCTGTTCCCGGGTCGCAGAGCCTTCGAATTCCGCACCGAATCCCAGAGGAGCCACCGCCTGTTTCCAATCACGGTCCGGATATGCCGGATCAGTCCACAGCACCGGCGCCTGCCAGGGTATCGACTTGAACCGTTCAGGGAATACGATTCAGATACGTTACCGTAAAGATCCCGTGCTCGAATATACAGTGTAAACTGCTCCCTGTTGAGCGCTCAATATAGCGCTGTGCTGGCGTCCGCCCTGACCTTCCCCGAACTCGTGGGGCATGTCTTGCCACTCGACATCTGTTCTTTCGTAACGCAGATCCGCCCGTTCATTGGTTTCCGCATTGATTGAAATGTTTAGGTGGGTCGCGACAAAGGGATTCTCATGCAAAAGCGTCAGCACAGGCGGGGTTTCATCCGCCTGAGGAAAACTGTACATATCTGTAAGATTTTGCTCAAACAAAGTGAACGGATCATGGTAAAAGTCAAGAAAATCGGAGACACTCGAGTGTCCCGGGTACGGCGCAAAATGATGGGACGTGCTTTCGTTGCGCCAGACCGCGGCATAGGCAATAGAGGTTGCCAGCGAGTCATATTTGAGAGGCTGTAAAAGCACATCCGTAAACCAGTCATGGCTTCAGACCTTCCTGCCCCACTTCGGTCAATGCCGGTAATTTGTTGCGCGCGTTGGCATGTTCCACCACTTTATGCAATCCAATGCGAAACTGATCTCTGGCCATTTTGGAAACAGGATGAGAAAAATAATTATCGGTGCCGAAAATATCCACATACTCATCTCCGGGATAGACATCAAAATAATCATCACCCTGATCAATGTGATTCAGCGACGGTGAAAAGGCCCAGATCAGGTTATGCACATTCAGGCTGTCGCGCATATAGTCCACTGTAAATTGCCATAGGGTGTTGTACTCTGATTTCGTACAATGGGCTGCCCCCCACCAGAACCAGTCTCCCAGATGTTCATGATACGGGCGGAAAATAACGGGGATGGACTCGCCGGTATCTCCGCGCAAGCTCTTGAGAAAAAGCGCCAGACGTCTCAGCTTTTCTTTATAATCCGAGTGGCGCTCACCGCCCGGGATTATCGTTTCAACAATACGTTCATTATTGATCCGATCCGCATAAAAATGTCGGTCATCCGGATCATATTGATGCCATGAAAAGGTGATAATGCCACCGCGTCGATAGGCAGACGTCAAACGATAGCGCATTCTCTCGACCTGCAGCCCGCGGGTAATTTTATTGGCATCTTCACTGTACAAAGCCGGATAATCTCCGCAAACATCTTTGACATCGCTTCGGTCATCATCACCGCTCCAGCCGACACCATAACCGGTTACATCATGCATACCGAAAACAAGCCCTTTGCCGGCTGATTGCAGTAAATTTCCGTAAAGATATCGGGTTTCTTTGGTGGCATGGGGATCCACCAGGCCCATCTCGGAGGCATTTACAGAGGCCTCCAGAGTAGCGCAGGCATCATACAGATCCCAGACCATAGCTTTTACTGTATCAGGCGGGGCATCGTCCTGCTCATAGACCTGCCGGGCAGCATTGATTGCAGCCTGCAAATCAGCTTTTGATCCCGCAGGGAACTCGCCTTCTCCGCCGCCTTTGACCGTGTTCTCATACAAGGCTGTTGCCTGCTGAAGCGCAAGCTCAAGTGCGGTATAGGCCGGGGTTTGAATTACACTGACCGAATCGCCGATGGCAAGATCATCGAAACAGATCGTTCCCTGTTTGGTCACTGTGGTGCCGCCGTCCAGATACATATAGATGCGATTCAGCGCGGCGCCGTCATGTTGTGTCAACTCGAACGTAATAGTGTGCCACAAAATGATCGGAGCACCAGCATCTATCGCAGCCAGCCGTCATTGCCGTTTTCATACAAATCGGTTTAAAGGTGAGTATCTGTCGAAATATTTGATTTCACCCGCACGGAAATATACGGCTTGTTCGTCGCTGTAGACCGGGGCGGGATAAAGTTGAACCCATCCAGGGCGTCGCTTTCTGCATCGCGCGTATAGGTAATTTCCAAAGCGCTGTCAACAACGGCAAGTGCGAATGTATGGCTGTGCGGAGATTCCCAGCCGGCCAGATCATGATCATTAAAATTTTCTAAAAAACCTGTTACCTGTGCAAAAAGAAGCACAGGACCGAACACGAACAAACAAAGATAGCGTAGCATACGGCCGCCTTTATTGAATGAGTTGTTTTAATGTTGTGCTGTGACTGCGCAGAATCTCCAACGTGGTGGAATCTCCGGCAAATACGGAGTTCTCGTTCCCTGGGGTTCCTGCGGCGGATCACCGACAAGATCATCACCCTGCTGCCAAAACGGCTCCTGAATTGGGTCACGCGCTTTGCCATATCCGCCCCAGGCCCAGAAATTTGATCCGGCCAGAGGTGACCCGGATTCAACGCCTTGATAGATCTTGTCAAACACTGTTTTAAAATATTTGTCCCGCCATTGGGTTGTCGCCTCTGGAGAATAGGAATGACCGTCACGCGGAATCCCAAATTCCTCGAACGTAACCGGTTTGCCGACCTGTCTCGCATATTCAATATGCTGATTCAGATAGTCGAGTGCATTCTGCTCAGCGATGGGATAGGTTTCTTCCGGCTTTTGCGGATCGAACCAGCCCAAATTCGATATCCGGAGATGAAAGGTCATGTAATCGATATTCCCGGACTGATGGGTCTCGAGATAGCAGCGTTCGGATTCGAGCGAGCCCTTGAGGCCTTCGTTTCCGGTTGAGACCAGGTGATTGGGATCAAGGGATTTGATATAAGCGGCTGTTTCATCGGACCCCATAGGATAAACCGGTCGATATGCTGATCCTGATCTTTCCCGGTCTGGGGCGCGGTTCATTGGCAAGATCGCCAGGACGTGATGGTCGGACACATCTTGTACAATCGGTCGTTGACTGTATTTTCTCGATTGATAAGCATTTTGATATAATCACGATACGCCTGATTGGCCTGTTCATGCGCGTAAAATTGTCCGCTGTAGAGCATAAATGTATGCCAGTCATACTCTTTTAGAAACGGATTGGGCATGGTTTCATTTTCACACCACGACACATACTGCGCCATACCGCCGCTCCATACCCAGTAATTATTGAGATAAATCACGGCCACCATATCACGTTTGCTCATTTCATTTAGAAGAAAATCCAGGCCCCGAAGCACATCTTCATTATACACTCCAAGGGATGTCTGAAACGCCGGTTTAACGGTATTGAAATATTCGGTTTGTTCCGACGCCCGAGGACACGCAGATTGGTCACTCCCGAGCGATTGCAGATCAAGCTCCCGTATCAAGCGTTCACGATCTCCCTGATTGCCTTGCATCCCGAGATTTGCGCCGTACCAGACGTTGGTACCGAGAAAATAATAAGGTTTGCCGTCTTTGATAAATTGTGTTCCTTCAACTTTTACAAAATCGGTTTGTTGCGTCATGGAAGCGCAGGCCATAAACATCAGAGCTGATACAAGAACAATGATCCGTTTCATAGAAAAGCCTTTCATTTTAAGAGTAAACATTTTTTACTGAGCGTTTTGTCTTTGGTTTGCAGCCTGATAAAATAAACTCCGGTTTCTGCATTTTCAGCATTCCAAACCAGATTATGTACACCGGCGTTCTGATACTCCTTGACTAACAATTTTACAGTTTGTCCGCGTACATTCATCACAGATATTTTTAAAAGTCCGGATTTTGGCAACCGGTAGGTCATCCGGGTTGAGGCGTTAAATGGATTCGGATAAACCGGAGATAAATAAAAATCATCCGGAACGATAGCCGGTTTTTCTTTTACGCCTGTACTCAATCCGGTCGAAAACAGAATACTATCCAGAACAATCACACCCAATCCGCTCCCCCCGATGCCGGGCAGCACGTTAAAGGCCAGTTCGTTTAAATTCTCAAGATCGATTTGCGTCGCCGTGTCAGAAGCTGTGAATTGATCCAATGGAATAGAGATATACACAGGCTCCCGGTTTGAGAGAACAGCCTGCGGCTGATACGTCCAATAGCGGCCGTTTTTTTCTTTCAGCATTACCACAAAATCCCGGTTTGAAGCTCGTCCGGTTTCAGCCAGAATCGGATGGATTTTGCTGCAGAAAAATCACGGTCATGCAACTTTTTTACCAAGGCAGCATACGGCGCATAACCGCTTCCGACGCCATAGCTCACCCTCAGAGCATACGGATCGGTATCCACGTGTTCCGATTCCAACCTGAACTGCAGTTGTGTACCGGAGCGTATACTCCAGGCCGATTCGACTGTGGCCTGATTTTGATAAGCATCAAATGAATCCACAGTCATACGGTCTGTGATCAGGACCTCGACCGTATCGTTCACCAAACCATCGGATGCAGCAATTATTGTTGCAGCGCCGGTCTCCGGGGTGGCGTGGAGATCAATACATGCCACACCATTTTTCACCACCTGTGTTGTTTCTCCGGAAAATTCGCCGGGACCGGTTTTTTGGAATTCCACGCCGGGAGCAGCCTCACGACACAATCGACCCTCCCGATCAAGAAGATAACAGCAAAGCCGGGACGCAAAAGACTCTTGATTTAAAATTCGCGGCGGTTCCGCCGTCAGGCTCAATTGATAGGGCTCAGTGCCGTCCTGGATCGGAGAGGAGAAAAAGCGATATCCGGTATCGGTTTTGAGCGAGCTCGGGCACACGCAGTGTCAATACCCCATCGGAACCCGCGCCAATTTGGGTCGAAATCAGTTTACCGGACCAGGGTCATACCATTGGACAGAATAGGACGTATCCGGCACATTCTTTAGTTTGACCAACGTTCGGGACACATCAAGACCATATTGCTGACGCAGCCAGCCAAACGCTGTTCCGTCCGCGTGCATAGCCGCGGCATCGCAATCCGCCGCGCTGATATCCGCAGGCTGGAACGGAATATGCGCGTAATCAATGTGTTTGACAATTTCAGCAAAAGCATTCATTTGCTCCATAACATCACGGGTCATCAGTTGTTTGGAGCCGAAATCGCCGGCCACCACACGGGAGTAGCAGCCAGTCCGTTCGCCCAGCTTGCCCAGAGTGCATTATGAAACATTTGCGTATATTCGGGCGTGCCTCCGCCAAAGTCGCCGTAATTATCCGTATAACCGGCTTCGCCCAGAATAGCCGGCTGTTCAAAATCATTCCACATTTGACGGGTGACATTGGAATAAGTATATACGCTGCTGCGCAACGGATTACCGCCATAGGGCGCCAGCCAGCCGGTTTCATACATGTGTACATTCGATATATCCACCTCGGCATAGCCCTCGGGCCAGTATTGTCCGCCGCTCATAGAAGCGGTGGTGGGCCGCCCCGTTGGATCATGGGCTTTGAAAAAATCATGTACCCGGCCGACCCAGCGCCGGGCGTCATCCCGGCGTCCGTTTTGCCAGCCGTCGGTGCCGTTGATTTCATTGACAATTTCCCAAATCCCCAGAGCACGACTGTATCCCCAGCGTGCTATCAGATAGCGGTACTGCCGTTCCTGATACGTCCATGCCTCCTCACTGCTCCAGAAATCATTCACAGATGTAATGCTATTATAAGGATTGTTATGCCATTGATGCGCCCAGACCGTATTGGACAGCAAATATGCGGCCAAATCGCAAACATCATTTTCAGATTCCGCTCTTCAGACCATTCGATGAGCTGATCAATACGTCCGCATTTTTCCTGATCATAGCGTCCGAGACCGGATTGCATGGATTCGATGATACGAATCTCTCCGCCGTACGGGATATTCCAGTATCCCCAGAAATTGGCGCCGTATTCCTCCAATTGTCCGAGTCCGGAAGACCCGTTACTGACACCCCAGGGGTAATAGGGTCCGACCCCATAGAACGACGTTCCGTCATCATGCATAAAGTAGTGCGGATGATCCGGAGAAACTTTGATCCAGCCGTGATAATCGGATTCAGACACCTGAAAATGAAACAGCTCTGTAGAGGTATTCCCCGAGGAGGCCTGAGCGAGTAACCGATAGCTCCAGGCGCCGGTTTCGTTGGCGGCAAACCGGACTTTCCAGATATTTTGGTTTTGATAATCATCATAAAATCCATATTGATTCCATTCCTTGCCGGAGGGCGCGACAAAAACCCCTCTCACATCAATCTCTTCAGGATTATAGGGGTTGTCATAGTCGGCTTTTTCAATATGAAAGCGAATTTCGATTTTTTCATACTTGCCCACCACGGTTGAATTTACATCAACAACATTGATCACCGGATCGGTTTGGGCAGAGAGTGTTGCTGTTGTCGTGTGGAGAAGACGAAGTAATCGAAATCCAGCAAATGGATGTATACATTGCTCTATTCAAAAAGTCCATACAACTCCTTTTAAACCAGATTCTCAACTTCTATTTATTCAACCCGATCAAAACATCCGGAAGCCTCATAAGCTGATTCACTTGTCCATGGCGGACGCCACCATAAAACAGCCGGCTTGGTATTGGTTTCACGATCCCGGTCCATATAAGCGACATTCAGCCGGAATGATTCTGGTCCTGAGACATGAGCGATTTTGATTTCCATTCTCATTCCGTCCCTTGTTTAGGCGCAGGCAAATGCTTGCGGCCCAGGTTCACTTTGTCACGGATTATCATCTGACCCTCTTTTCCGGGCGCAATTTCGATTGAATACAGCGGCTTTGCTTGATTCGCAGAGAGCTCAGGTTGATTTTCACAGCGGGAAAAATGAATGATAAATTTATCCTGTAAATGATCAATAGAATCCGCGGTTAGTATCTGTTCATCGACAGCCTCTGCTGCAATATAAATATGGCTGGAATCATGCATCACAGCAAATTTGAACCAACTGTCCTCCTCGCCGGTCCGGGCCCAGTCTTCCTTGATCCATTGAGGTGTTTTGGCGCATCAAAAACCGCGCCTTTCGGCGACTGCGCATCCAGACAGGGCATTCGGTGGTCGCAGATCAGGCCGGAAGTCGCACGAGTGCCGCCAGTCTATCAGCAGCTTCCTGGAGGCGGATAAACTGATCGGATTTTTTGATGTTTCGAAATAGGCGGCCTTTAACTGCACCACAGGCAGATGATCCTGCAGATCCCGGATAGAAACCGGATTTTCCGCAGCCAACGTGATGGGGATGTCGATCTGTTCTTGTGCCGCTACGGTGGTATCCACATACCCGGGTTCATATTCCAGATCCGACCGCTCAAAGGTGCCGGTAATATGCATCGGGGGTTCAGCCCTGTTGATAAGCGACAAAGAGGTATTCAGTTTTTTGAAATACTCTCCGGGGTGAACCACCGGCTTGATGCGAAACCAGTTTTCGTTCCGCAGTGCAGTAACCACAGGATAGGTCTTTTCCGTGACAATATTGTCGCCTAAAATACCATCCAGAGTAATGACAGCGTTTTGAGGTCCATCCGGAGTCATGGTCACCCACATGATGTGATCAATCTCTCCCGATCGTTGGCCGCGCGGCCTGCGCTACCGCCTCCGGTAGTCCCGAGTACGTAATGGCGCCGGCCGTGACGTTCGGCTTTGAGATAGTGATGGTGATGACCGGAATATACCGTATAGTCCCGCCCGGCCAGAACCTCTTCCAGCGCATCATAGCCGCCTTTCTGGTGACGGTGCGGGACGATGCATGAGAGCAAGTCCGTTACATCATGATACTTTTTTAAAATCCGGGTAAAATAGTTGATCTGTGCGGCATCGATTCGTGAATCCGGTTCGGTATTCAGCATCAAAAACAGCACATCTTTGTAGACAAAATAATAATACGACCGGCCAAACCGACGTTCCCATTCCGTACGCATCCATTCATTGCTGATGTCATGATTGCCGGGCAGATAAAAAAACGGTAAAGTTAACTTTTGTATGATATCGTTAAATTCCGACCATTGTTCATGTAAATAGGTAGAATCCGTTGTATAACCGTCGACCAGATCCCCAACGGAAAGGACAATATCCGGTTGAAGTCGATTGACGTTGTCTACAGCGGAACGAAACACTCCGCCTCTCATACCGCCTGTCCGGTCTGCCATGATCACCATACGAAGCGGTGCATCATCGGCCCGGAAGCATTACAGGCATTTTATCGTCTCAATGGGGAATGCACCTTAACAAACGAAACACGACTCAAGATTATTCCCCGGATCAGGAACAACCAGTGCAATTTGATTTTACGGCCATGATTTTTCAATTGTCGAACCACATCTATTTTTGATTGTTTTTTATCAGCTGAATGCGCTGTTGAACGCATGCATAGGACCGGCCGCCGTCTTGCGGGGTGTTCATGGTATAATCCACAAGCTTGTCCACCGTGCTGCGGACCACGTGCATGCGGGTATCGGAAGAACCATAGTAAATGAACAACTCACCATTGTCCCGGGCCACCCAGCCGTTGCTGAAGACCACATTCGATACATCGCCCACGCGTTCATCATATTGGGGGGCGAGGAAATAACCGCCGGGCTGAAAAATCAATCGGGTCGGGTCATTGAGTGGTAGTGAACACCGTCAACATAACGCAGTCCGGCGGCGCAGCCGCGCACACCATGCGCCAAATGCAGCCAGCCGTGCGGCGTTTTGATCGGAGCCGGTCCGAGCCCGTTTTTGGATTCTTTGATGGTATGATAGGCGCGTTCTTCAATCACGGTTTCCTGTTCAATGACCGGATTTGTAATATCCTCAGCCAGACCCATCCAATTCCGCCGCCGGATCCGGCCTGGATAAAATCATCCTGTGGACGGGTGTAAAAGGCGTATTTTCCGTCGACAAATTCCGGATGCAGCACCACATTACGCTGCTGCGGAGACGGGGTTTTGAGATCAGGGAGACGTTCCCACTCGTTTAAATCGCGGGTGCGTGCAATTCCGGCCTGTGCGACAGCTGAAGATAAATCTCCCGGAGGCGCATTCGGGTCTTTGCGTTCGGTGCAGAACACGCCATAGATCCAGCCGTCTTCATGGCGGGTCAAACGCATGTCGTAAACATTCACATCCGGTTCGCTGGTTTCCGGCATCACAACCGGGAATTCTCGAAAACGAAATTTATCAACACCTGACTCGCTTTCGGCGATCGCAAAAAACGATTTTCGGTCATTGCCCTCGACCCGAACAGCTAATGCAATTTTGCCGTCTATCTCGATAGCCCCGGCGTTAAAAGCAGCGTTTACACCCATCCGTTCCAGTAAAAAAGGATTGGTGTTCTCATTCAGATCATAGCGCCACTCAACCGGAGCATGTTTATCTATAACGATCGGATTTCGAAATCGAGTAAAAATGCCGTTTTCAGTCGGCAATTCCTCATTATTTTTGTCAATAAAGGCTTTATGTTCATCCAACAACTGTTTAACGGCTTGCTTAAAATCAGCTTTCATTTTTTACACCTTTTATTATTCTGTTCATTCATTTATTCGTCTGATAATTTCGAGACAGGCCCGGCTGTTATGATAAGGGCCCTTCCACTCGGATACCTTGTATTCATCAGCAGAGGGGTTGTGATTTTCGTCAATTCTGTAAAACCACTCCCCGTGTTTATGATCCACAATACGTTTCCGTATAAACTCCCAAATATCATCGGCGATGCTCAAATAAATGTCATCTTTGTTTATCTGATATGCATTCAAAAATCCAACCAGCGCCTCTGCCTGCACCCACCAATGAAAATCCGTATCGATCTCGCTTTTGCCATTCATCCGTAATAGATGCCATGATCTTTACTAGTGCCCTCGGCTGCGGTCACCTCGGCAACGCGCAGTGCCCATTGCCTGATTCTGTTCAACCGGTCATCATCAGCAATCACATCCACCGTTTCACATAAAAGCCAGCTGCCTTCAATATCATGTCCAAAAGATACATTCATGGATTTTGAATTCCATTTCTCATCAAAAAACAATTTAAAATGAGCGGTTTCCGGATCAATGATATGCTCAAGAAACGTATCGAGCAGACGTATCAATTGCTCTCTCAGTTCATGCGGCCAGGCCCGGTATAAATGAGTATAAGCCTGATGAAGATATGCAGATGCGTATTCATGGATTTCTTTTCATTCATATCAATGTCCTGAGTCTGGGATAGTTGCAAGCAAGAACAGTCCCGGTTTGCCGCCTCATAATATCCAGCATTCGCCTGATCAAAACTGTATTTTTCGATTAATGTATACAGGTCTTTGGCATGCTCAAGCGCCTGTTGCTCGCCGGATGTGGTGAGAAGATACCATGAGTCCGTAGTGGTAAAGGCCTGTCGTTGAATTTTTATTACTATTGACGAGGGTTGTCCCGGTGATCAAGCGTCCAATAGAATCCGCCGAGTTGCTTGTCGTAAAAAGTATCCATTAATATCCGGTAAATATCCCGGGCCCGGTTCAGCAATGCCGATTGTCCGCTTGCGCGATACAACGTTGAAAACGTCCATAGTAAGCGAGTGGTTAGAATCAGTGATACATTCGCATTCTTGATTATGCTTAAATCATTGCTGATGCAGCCATTGATTTGCTTTGCATCGTTCAAACAATGTGTATTCCAAAACGGTACAATATTGTTCCACAATTCTGTTTTAACAGACTCGCCAAAACGATGCAATTCATTATTCGAAATAGTCAATTTCAAGCCTCCCGATCTGAGCGTCATGGTTGAAAATAATTTTTATAAACCGGTATTTTTGCTGATTATTGTGATAGGTAGAGAGAATCGGAGGCAGATAATTATATTGCTCATGGATTTTGTAAACGATTCATCACTAGGTTGATGTTTTGGATTCCGCTAAGTTTTCAGACAGAAGCAGTTAAAACTTGGGGTTCCATCTTAGTAACGTTGAGCCCGCAGCCTGCGTATAAAACCCGGCACATAATAAACCAGTTCGCTGCCCGGTTTTCCTGTTAGACGATTCAAATCTTCCTTTGTTTGTCTGGCCTGTTTAGATTCAAAGGTAAAATCCCCTTTATGGAAATAGGTGTTTCCAAAGGACAAAAGTTCATCGACCATTGTTTTAGAGTCGGCTGAAACAGGTCCAACAGGTTTTGACGGTTCCGAGACTCCGGACTCGTTCACGGCCCGCGCCCGGTAATCATAAGCCAGTCCGGTTTCAAACGTGGTATCATTGTACAAGGAAAAGTACGCCACTTTTGCATCTGAGACCCGATGCGCAATCGTTACCCATTCGTTTTTTCCATGTAATGAACGTTCAAGTTTATAAGCACGGGCTCCAACCGAACCCTGCCAGCTGAGGTGACCTGGACCTGCCGCCGGCAGCATGACAGGTGCAGCGGGAACAGTTAAGCATCGGGGCTTGCCGACTCTCCTGAAAAGCAAATGCCCGGCTGCGCATGACCTCGAGAATTCCCTGTTCGGCATTCGCCGCACCCGAGGGAAAACCCGGAAAATGATAAGACTTGAACAGACCTCCAATCGCCGGTTCGGAATGTCGATAAAATCCACCATCCCGGTTATGAAATCTCAGGCTCCAATAGAGCGCACCGCAGACGCCGGGGTGATCTTTGACTTTATTGAGCAGACGATCCAGGGCAGGGGGCATCAACCATCCGAACTCGCCGATCAAATAAGGTTTTTTACCCTGAGCCCTTTCAGCATTTTCGAGGATATGCTCTTGCATACGCATGGGATGATTTTCATAGTGATGCGATGTCACAATATCGATATGCGGATTGTCAATGGATGCCTGCCGCAACCGGCTGCTCTGATGTCCATTCCACCACCAGGTGATTGGAATCCTGCGATTTGATGTATGCAGCCATTTCACTCGTCCATGCATCGGGACAACCGCCGAGTTCATTACCGGTTTCCCAGGCAAGAATGGCCTTGTCGTTTTTATAGCGAATACCGGTCAGGGTGTTTTTTCGATTGACCATAAATCGAATGGTCTCTTTAAAATCCTGTTTTATCTGCGGATCGGTCCAAAAGTCTTGCGGCTGTTTTCCGCGAAAAGCCGCATACTCTGCTTTGCCTCCCATCCAGCTCCAATTGTCGACGAATGGAATAATGACGCGAATACCGATCTCATTGGCCAGCGCCAGCACCTGATCCAGCGCCTGAAACGCCTCTTCATTGAATTCTCCCGGACCTTCCACATGACGCGGAATTTCCGGATCTTTGTCGGGTCTTCGGACGGTAATCGTATAGGTCCGTACCACCTGACCGCCCATTTGTTTTACAGAATTCAAAGCATCTTGAATTTCAAACGCATTGGGAAGCCGCCAAAAATTTGTGCTCTTGAACTGCATATTATCTTCTATACAAAGCAAATTGGGGACATTAAAAGACACAAAACGCAATACATTCTCACCTTCGTACAATTGATCTCCTTCTGCCGTCACAAAATGATCAAACTCGGAATCATTTGAAGCGGCAAACAGCAGCGCAACACTGACTATAAGGCAAAGAAATAAACCTGATATAAACTTCACGTATCACTCCCATTAATTTTTTAATTCATAGTTTGCTTCGGATTCCTGCGGACGATAAACGGATTCATAATAATGATGTATTCTGTCCGGGAATGTTTCTATCGTTATATCTTTTTGTAAAGAGTCCAGAAAAACAGGGACAGCATTTTGTTTCTTACGGCGTAGAATTTTTTCGTGCAAAACATCTGCCGTCGACTCGAAAGTGACGTTGGGATGCTGCGCTTTGACAGCGTTAAACTCTTTGCGGATTTCTGACTCTGTGACGTTAACCTGACTTACAAGTTGTCGTTTCAATTTTAATTGCAGGAGATATTCTCTGTAAAGTGTCGTCTGTGTTTTGACATCATCTTTGTTATAAAGTTCGAGTTGTTCGGCCTCGCGGGTGAGCAAAACATCGCGGCACACCACATCAAGCGCCTGTTTAAAGCCTTTAAACAGGAGATCATAAGGAACATATTCGAGAGCGGCCACAAATTCTCCAATCGTCAACTCCTCACCATTGATCATGGCCAATGGTTTGTTCCTATTATCCCAGAGAGAATTGGATATTTGATGATACTCTGCTTCCGAGAGCTGCCGTTCATACATCGCGTCATACTTTGACGGTTGGCGGGTAAAATGTTCTCCAAGACGGGTGCCGACCTGCTGCATGGTCTTTGGATATACCTTAATGTCCACGTTCTGCATCATACTGTCTATGACATTGGCAGCAATATAATCACCCAATTTGTATTCGGCAAGGTATCTGATCTTTTTTGCACGGCTTGCAAACGCCTGTTCCGTAACGATGGGAACAGTTTTATAATCCAGAACCTGAACGATATGATAACCATGCCGCGACTGCACCGGTTTAGAAACCGTTCCCGGCGCCAGTTAAAACGCCGTCATTGCCAGGGGGTAATCCAGTTCATCCCATTTGATCCATCCCAGGTCCCCGCCATTTTCACGCAGTTCAGCATCCTGATAGATCATCCGGGCCAGGCTATCAAACGGCACACCGGATGCAAGCAGGGAGCGCAATGAATCCGCTTTTTCTTTTGTATCAGCGAACAGATGCCGAACATGGCGCGATTCCTGCATATACTGATATACCCTTCTGACCTCTGTTTCACTGATATCAATTTTCGGCTGTATGACAGCCTGATAATGAGCATCCCGGCACTTTTTGTCACGATAGGCATCAGCGCCGGTATTCAAGATATTCATCCATCATTCCGGTTTCAGCTGCAACTCTTGCAATAAGACGACGGTTTATCAATTCCTGCAGAAAGGATTCGCGCAGGGATTCGCTGTCAAACGTATCCGGTGTTTTTAGCAGTTTCAGATAAGCCAGCCTGAATTCTTCAAGCGTGATCTCTTCATCAGCAAAGACTGCGACCGGCGTTTTATCCTGCTTGCTGCAGGCGCTCATAAAAAAAAGAACCGTCAATAATAATACGGTTATTTTGAGTCTATACATCATAATATACATTATTCAGTTGCTAAATAAAAATCAAAATCTCCAGAATCTTGCCGCTGCCTCAGGACAGCGGCGAGACTCTTCAGGGAGATCGTTATTTAATCACGAGCATGCGTCCGACGTGTTCCCCGATTCCCGGGGCGTCCACATGATAAACATAAACACCGTAAGCGAGATCCATATTATCCTTGGTCATCAGATCCCATTCTTCGGAGCCGTCGGTCATGCTGCTGTTGTGTTCGATCGTTTTGATCAAAGAACCGTCCAGGGAATAAATCCGGATGGTGCACTCTTGCGGCAAATGAATAAACTCTACCTTGCGCGGCCCGCGTCCGGATGTATACGGATTCTGAGGTTCCCAAACAGCAGTAACCACATAAGGATTGGGAACCACTTTGATACGGTTGAGACTGTTTTTGGCCTCTTCCTGATCAATCTTTTGGCCTTTAACCTTGAAGCGGAATTTGGTCTCGGACGTAAACGGGAAATCCGGATACAGACTCAGTGTATCCCCGGCGCCCAGTGTACGCCCATAGTGGTTGATGAATGTTGTATCTTCAACCGAATTATTAAGCAGACTAAAAGTGATGAGTGTCGAGTCATTGGGCAGTTTTTCAACAAAGATAAGGCGGTCTTTGGCCGAGAAAAATCCGGGATTTACCAGATCCTTGTCCACGGTCGCATCCACAACACCGAATGTGACCTCTTCCCCGCTCTGTTTATCATACACCTTGTAATTCACCTCAGCCGACGGCAGTGGATAGAGTGTTCCGGTAGAGGCCAGAGGAATACCGATTTGCTTTGTAGTGGTGACCAATTCATCAAAAAAGACGATTTCATATTGCCGCGGATAGGCCGTTCCCTGAACAAATCCGCCCAGGTTAAACCGGCCGAACAGCAGCTTATAGGTGGTATCCGGATCAATGTTCCGGCTCCATTGCGTACCGTTGTAAATATTTCGTTCAGGCATATGCACCCGACCGGCTTCCGGTACCCTGGCTGTTATTTTCAAGCTGTTTACAATGGTTGAGGCGGTTCTCGGATCACCGTCCCGATCATCAAACAGATTGCTCAGCAATATAGTTTCCCCGTTAAGCGATCGATAATTTTTAAACCAGACTGTATCAAACAGCACGGACCGGGTCAAATTCCGAAGCACAAAACCGGTGGTTTGATTGGGAATCAACTCGCTGGGATCATCCATATCGACCAATGTGTCAAAATCATTATCCCGGAAATCCATGGATTGATCCAAAAACTGAATTTCATATTCATCACCATCAACCAGCGAATCGGGGTCCAGAAAATCGACGCCAACCCAGCCATGTGACACACCGCTTCCCATCATATGCGGTTCTTTATCAAAATCGGGACCGTCATAACCGAGAGCCGGGGCGCTCGGTGTTACCGCCACGACGTTTTCTCCAAGCTGAATATTCCCGGCCTGATCCACATTTACAAATATTGTTGTTTCGGTGGGACCGATATTATTTTCAAGATCTCCCTTGTCATATGCGGTTACCGCGTAATAATAACGCATTCCATTGACAAGAGGTGAATCAACATAGGTATGAACCAGTCCGGTTTCGTTACCGAGATTAAACTGAACACCGGTGCCAAAACTTTCCGGGAAAAAGCCATAGACACTATCAATTTTTATCATAAATTTCCAAAGGCTCTTTAAACCGTTCATATCCGAGTCCATCGGTAATGCTGCCGGCATCTTCAAAGGTATGATGAGTCGCCCGATAGATTTTGTATCCTTCAAAATCATAAGCCTTGAGAAAACGGTCAAAGCTTTCTTCTGCGTGCCGGTCCCAGTACAGGGTCACTTTATTATTACCGGGAACAGCGCGCACCTGCGGTTTGAACGGCGCCAGTGCAAAATTATAATTTGAATCATATATTTTCTGTACGGTTACTTTGTTTCTTAAAATATCTTCCTCATCCCATCCGTACAACATGGCGACGGAAAAGAATTCCTTCTGAGACGGATTCAAAGGAAAATAACCGGAGGAAAAGACATAATCATAATCTGCTCGGGTTCTGGACTCTGTATCGAAATAACCGGGTCGTGACATATCCCACATTTGCGGATCATTGCTGTAGGTGATATCTCCATATTCATAAAACTTGAAACTGGTCAGACCGATCTGATCACTTTCATCGACATCCACCTGATCTATATTGGGTTCACCCGGCAAGTCTCCGGCTCCCGGTGTAGGCATGCCGTCTCCCTCACCCTGATCCCCGGTACCCGGTTTACCATCCAGTCCCACATCATCAAATTCAGAATCCCAATCGTTATCATTATCAATCCCGTCATCACGGCGTTCATCAATCATGGGATTATTCAGCCCCTCTCCGGTAATATAATTTTTAGCCAGATAATCCTGATCGTTATACAGGGGATGCCGAATGTATAGAAAATATTCAACCGAGTCCTGAGTCATGGCGCCGTCGCTCTCATCAATAAAACCATTCAGATTATCATCAAAACCGTTTCTCGGCTGTTCCGTCAAGGGAGCGTTGGGGCTGCGTCTGAAAACGCTGTCCCTGAGCGTAAAAGTCAAGCCCTCAGCAGGCATGGTGCTGACTGTGCGCTCATAATGTTCACTATCATAATCAATAAGGACAATTTCATCTCCAACATCATAGAATTTTGTAAACATATCCTGAGTGATCATCTGACCGCCGCCATAGCCTATAGCATCGCCGTCATTATCGATGCCGTCAAACGCATTGCCGGGACTCTCCAGAAATGCGAATCCCACCCAGGGTACGGGCGTGTATCCACGGGTTCCGGTATTATCGGAATCGTAATTCACGGCCAACGCTCTTTCACGGTAATACTTTGCCGCGTCATCATCGTAATCAGAATTCTCACCGATTAATCCGCCGCTGGAAGCGCCGACATTGGCCCCGAATACGGTTTGATCCAGACTCAGTTCACCAAAATTACGGATTTCATACAGCCAGAATATACAATCCTCAGCATCCGGATTCGACCACTGCAGTCCGCGCGCAGCCAGACGCAGTCCCAGACCGCCGCGGTCCGGTTCCGAAGGAACCGGTTCGGGAAGTTGGTAGCCGCGCACCAGTTTTTTGTACTGGTAGTCATCCAGGATAAAATAGCTTTCTTCATCGGCATTCAGCTGATCTTTGCCGAAATATCCATTCCAGCTGCCACTCCATCCCGGATCGTTCGAGTCTTCCTGCTTGTCCGGCCAGAACGGCGGCCAGGTAAACGGCATGTGACTCATGGCAACCGCATGCGACGGATCTTTTTCTTTCTGTGTAATATTCAGGTAACCGGGCAAAGGTTCAAACCCCAAAAATGTGCCCAATGAATCATGAGAAAACATATTGGGATCCCAACCCTGACAAAAAATCACCGGTGTTACATATTCAAAAGTTGAATCACCGGTGGCAGAATCCAGGCCGGCGAACACCCGCACATTACTCATCACATAGAACGATGTATTACCCATTTGTACCATACCGGTACCGATGGGCCATTCACCGCCGTACACTGTGCTCTGGTCACCTTTGATCCCCCCCATCATACCGTGATTGTAAAATGTGACACGCACCAGATTGCCGGCGTGCACATTTTCGGCGCGGTTGATTGCGTCTCCGTGCCCGATTTCTTCGGCAGAGGCCGCACTAAAACCGGCAAGTAGAATCAACACTGTCAATAATTTATAATTCATAACCAATCCTCTGTTCAACATTAAAATGAAAATAACAATGAAAATTTATTGTGATGATCCAAACGACCGTAATCCACATTTGCATAATCGAGATTCAGAACCGTATTTAGAATATTAAACCGGACCCCAAATCCGAATGTAAAGCCGCCCTCCCGGTCTTTAAGGAAAAGTTGCCGATATCCGGTGCGCAGAGCCAAAGCATTCCACACATCGATTTCGGTACCGACATTCAGATACTCCCGATTGTCATTGGGATGAACCGCATCCACGGCAACGATCCAGTCGTATTTCTCAAGATTGAAAAAATCACGTCCGATATTTGCGGATAAACCGACCCGGAACAGAACCGGCATCGGAAACCCGTCAGTGTCCAGATAGGCGTTAATATTTTCATTGTTTCCTGCATATTGTTCAGAGATATCATGCTGAATCAGCATATCGCGTCCCTGCATGCTCATATCCGTACCGAAATTGGTAATCGACATACCGATCTTTACGTTTCTAAAAAGCGCACGATACAGCAGCCCGACATCGAACGCAAATCCGGTAGCCTGAGCATGCCAGATGCTCTCGCCCACATATTTTACATTTCCACCGATTGCAAATCGGTCTGTGAGAGCGCGGGCAAATCCAACATTTACGGCGTAGGAATGTGCAGAGACCATTTCACCATTCCCGTCCGGTGACATGACCGTTGTTCGCTCCATATCCGGCATTCCCAAATATGAAAAAGATATGCCGAACGTTCCCAGATTTTGAATCGGCACCGCAGCGCCAAAATATTCAAAATAGATATCTGCCAGATAATCAAAATGGTTGAACACCATCTGGATATTGTCGATACGGTCCAGGGCGCCCGGATTCCAGTACAGGGCTGTCACATCCGTGGCCTGCGTGGTATACGCCTCTCCCATTCCCAGAGCGCGAGCTCCCACGCCGATTTTGAGAAAACTGGCGGCCGTTGTTCCCACACCGCTGACTGTCTGGGCCTGCAGCGATTGAGGGACAGCGGCCAAAAGGAATAATAATCCTGTCAACAGTCCACATCGGCCTGCTGTTTTTAGCTTATTTCTGATCGCTGTTAAATTCATAATCAAACCTCATTTTTCTTAATAGCTTAACCGCAAACCCAAACTGATATACCGAGGTGACGAATACATCCCCGGACGTGTATAATACTCTTTAATGTCAGAGATTTCAATGTATCTGCCTTCCTGCTGATAGCTCTCCAGCGTGTAATCCGCCTGCCCTGTATCAGAATACACATAGAGAACGTTACGGGTATCCAGCAGATTGGTCACATCCAGGTAGAACTGCATAGCATAGGCTCCGATATTTAACATCTTTGAAACCCGCAGATCAAAATTATATGTAAAGGGCTTGCGTTCACTGTTTTCACGTAAACCGATATAAGCGCTGGAGCCCGTCGCTTCACCGCGAATAAAAGAAGGCGTATAGGGCAACCCGGAGTTCATTGAACTGGTCAACGTAGCCGACCACCCATTCTGCGCATAATTGGTAACCACACCGAGAGAGTGGCGCTGGTCCCAGTTCAGATTGATCAGCTGGACGCGCGGGGCTCTGTCGTTCTGCAGATCATTGTACGCATCGCGCGGATTCGACGATGTGCCGCGTGCCATCATATACGTATAATCGAAATTTACACGCAATGGTGAAAAATCCATTTGCGATGAAACCGTCACCCCCTTGGCGCGCGCATGGTCTTTGTTCACATAGCTGAAATAGGTCAAACCCCGATAGGTATCCTGGGGAAAGCCCGTACCAATCCAATCACGGATATCCCGGTAAAACCCTGTGATGTGAAGGTACCAGGCGTTGGAAAGCTGCTGTTGCAGTCCAATCTCATACATGACCGTGCGTTCGGCCTTTAAATCAGAATTGCCCACCAGATTTTCCGCTCCGGCACCGGTAATCCAGAAATTCGGATTGGCATACAGATATTGAAACTCCGGATTCTGGAAAAAATGACCGTAGGAAAAGTGGATGACCCCCTGATCAGAAATGGGAAAGGAAAGGCCGAACCGCGGACTGAGTTGAGACTTGGGTTCCGGCTCGTTATACCAGAACTCCTTGCGCTCTTTAGCCGAGTATCTGACCAACTCGCTATCCGGAGTGGCTGCGGTGTAATTCTTGTAAATATGATCGTATTTAAACGGAGAATACACCTGGGGATCGATGGGGTCGCTCAGCAGCCGACCATCAGAGTAAAAATAATCATACCTCAGCCCCAGGTTAATGACCAGCTCCTGGAATTCAATCTTGTCCTGAATAAAAGCAGCGAATTCCTGCGGTTTTGCCGAATAATAGGTATGAAACGGTGAACTTGACGGGGGCACGATCGGACGATAATCCGCCTGCGAAAACTGCAGTTCGTAATAATCGTTTTCGATCTCGTGCATTCGGCCGGACACACCCATCTTGACCAGGTGACGTTTGGTAACCTGACTGGTCAAGTCCAGATTAACCGAGTAATAGCTCGTATTCGTATGAGTGCGGTTGGCATCGTTGCCCCAATAGGCAAAGTCATTTTCGGCTTGGAGGAGATTGAGATATTATCATCCGGGCCCGGAGCAAATACGTACTGCTCAAAATCGCCGGGCTGAGTCGGCATATAGCGATAGTCATACGGATTTTGATAGGCATAGTTTTCGTGATCGTTTTTATAGTAACTGCCTTTCAGATCGAGAAACGTGCTCCTGCTGAACACATAGGTGGCGGACAAGATATGAGTATATCGATTGGTGTAATAATGACGTCCGGCATCCGGGACATATTTAAAAGTCGTCGCTCCGCTGACACCATAGCTGTGATCATTATTGAAATAAAAGCCGTAACTTAAATCCAGATCTTCTGTAAGATCGATATAGAGTTTGGATTGTGTGGAAATCCCGCGATACCAGTCGAGCACCTTGAGTTCGTTATCCGGAGATGCAAACTCGTGGGTTGTATCGGAAACCGGACTTTGAAATCCCCAGGCATAAAATACTGCATACCATGCTGATAACCCGGAGAATAATTGTACCGCCCGGACACGAAAAATGACAATCGTTTATTCGTAAACGGCACCGGACCGGACATATTAACCTGCAGATCCTGAGATTTTAATGGATTAAAAGTGTCCAGATACCCTTCTTTCTGCAGCCAGGGTTTTTCCTGGAAAATTTCTGAATCAAAGCCTTCTTGTTCATCAAAATACTGAAACAGGTCATAATCCAGTCTGTCATTACGCCGGTTTAAAGCGCGGGCTGCTGCATGCACCCAGTCTTCATTTTTATTCACGTGATATACATCATTATCAAAACTGAAATAATCACCAAGATATCCAGTCAGATTGAATGTAAATTTGTCGGTGGCTTTTTTGGTCACGATATTGACCACCCCGGACAAGGCTTGACCGTATTCCGCATTAAAAGTTCCGGTAATCGCTTTTAACTCTTCAATAGCCTGATCATCGATACTGATACCGGAACTGCGGTTCAACGGATTCAAAACCTGGACCCCGTCCACCATATAGGTAATTTCGTTCGTTCGGCCGCCGCGAATATGCAGGCTCCCGGACGCATCCCGGGTAATACCGGCCTGCAGGGACAGCATCTCGGAAACACTGCGAACCGGTAAATCTTCGATGGTTTCAGAACTGATGGAAACTTCGGATGAAGTTAGATCTTTCTGAATTTCCCGATGAGCCGTCACAACCACTTCCTCACCGGCTTCCAGTACCGTTTCGCGCAATTCAAAATTGACTTTGGATGTCAGGTCAACACTGACCCGGACCTCTTCAACACGCTGCGGTGTATAGCCGATCATCCGGGCAACAACTGAGTAACTTCCGGGTGGAACATTAATGATATAGAATTCACCCTCTGCATCCGCTGCCGCCCCCCTATTTGTATTCTGAATTACAATATTCGCACCAACGAGCGGCTCGCCGGTTTCAGCGTCTAGCACTCGTCCTGCAATTTTCCCGGTGGTCGCGGCAAAAGCCGCAGATACGGAAAACAGGAGAATCAGAAAAATCCACCTGATCATTGGTTTACATCTTTTTTCAACCATATATTGTACCTCTGACAAAACGTTTAATATTATGGATTTTATTTAACAGTCCATCAACGGTTAAATAAAATCCATAATCAGGTTCAGGAGAAAAAAAGTGGCAAGGGCATTGTATGCCCTTACCACTGTGATCAGCTTATTTAAGCAGCATCATTTTTTGAGTTTTTGTATAATCCGTTGTTTTCATCTGATAGAAATAAACACCGCTGGATACCCGGAGACCGGCGTCATTGGTTCCGTCCCAATTGACGCTATGGGTTCCGGCAGCCTGTTTGGCCTGCACCAGGGTTTTCACTTTTTTGCCCAGCACATCATACACCACAATCGTAACATCTGTGGCTTTTGCCACATCATAAGTGAGTGTGGTTACCGGGTTGAACGGATTCGGGTAGTTCTGATGTAGAGAAAATTCATTTGGAGCCGAATTGGCATCATTCACGGCAGCCGGGCCTCCGATCACCTCAAGAAATCCCCAGGCGCCGGGACGCTTCCAGCCCTCATGGCCGCTGCTGCCGCCCCAGTTTGCCTGCAGCGTACGACCTTCATCACCTTCAGCCGGATCCAGATCGTTACAATTGATCTGCATGGGCATTTTTGTACCGTCTTTGATAATCAGCTCATGATTCAGAGCCAGAGAATCGAGAAAAATGCGGGTTTCAATGATATAGCCGTCACCCGTGAACTTTTGAAATACCGTGGTTTCCACACCGGGGAAGGACTGGTCAATAGACGTAGCCGTACCGGAGGTGCCCCATGCGGTGAAAGCAATGCGCCAGTCGCCGGTTCCTTCCGCATCAACCGTATTGTACCCGTGATAATCATCAAGTGTGGTCACGTCATAGTAACCGATATAGAATTCAAGCGCATCGCCCATCCAGGGTTGAGTTCCTTCGTACAACGGCTCGTTGCCTTCCGCGTTCAGATCATCATCTGTGACATTCGCGGAAATGTAGAGATAGTCGTCATCCACCACAAAGGTGGTGTGCCACATCAGATCAGTGGACTCGTGGTCCCATCCCGCGACTTGAGATGAATCGCCACCGGCGTTCTCAGGAACAAGTTGATATTCGTTGTAAGGCTCAAACTCTGTTGCCAAACCATCAAGCGAAAAAGAAGAAGCAAAATCAGCAACATACCTGGCTTTGGCTGTAGCGCTGGTATGGGTTACCGTCACCGGACCAACCTTGCATGATTCCGTCAGTTCGGTTTCACCGCCTTCGGGATCATTGGCTGTTACAGCATAATAGTATGTGGCTTCGCCGCCGTCCGAGGTAAAGGGTCGATGCTGCCAGTATTCTTCTCCATGCGGAATGTCATTGGTCAGTTGAATCACACCTTCCGCGTCCAGACTGTTGACAGGAGATTGACTCATGTAAACATTATAGCTTTCTGTGCCGAGATCGTTATCTACCCAATTGATCTCAACGGTCTGGTAGGGCGGCATGGATTCATTTGACGTATCAACCGAGGCTGTAACAGTCGGCGATGCAACCTCACCTTCGGGTTTTTCAATACCTAAAAGAGTCAGGTTATCAAAATAAACAGAACCGGTCCATTCATGACTGGCATCTGCATAATAAACCTGGGTACCGATAGTAATCGCGGCTTTAGGGTCAATCTTCCCCTGTTCTTCGAAATCAACGATATCATACGTCATCGTATACCAGCCGCCAGGCGTCAAAGTCGAATCACTGACCATATATTTGGCTTCACTCCAGTCGACATTTGTCCCAAATATCGAGACCTGAGCGCCGAGCGGCATACTTTCGGGGATATAAACATCCAGCGTCATTGCGGTGGCGCCGGTATCCGTCTCGGTCCAACCAAAACTGACGTTACTCATGCCGATGGCTTCTTTTTGTCCCAGACTGAAATCCCAGTCGGCTTTCATCACACCGTCACTCTCGCCGGTCGGATCATCCATGCGCGACAAATCCGTGAGGGCATTCCCCCAGTTCATGGCTTTGAATCCCTGCAATTCCGCAGCAGGACTCTCAAAATCAGCCAGTACCCATTTGGAACCAATGTCCATTCCGAGCATTCCAGCATTATCGATATAAATCGTGCCGGTCCAGGCGGTGTCCGCACCGGTTACATCAAAGGTATGCACTTCCAGCCCGGCTCTTCCAAAGGTATACTGATAGTGATCAAATTCCGCCGGATTCATAGCGCGTGCCGCTTCCAGATTGAAAAAGATCGGATACCAGACTTGCTTGGGAATAGCATTAGCTCTGTAAAGCTTTTCTTTCCAGGTCCAGGTGTTGTTATCCTGTGCCCAGGTTTTAATTCCCAGTTCATCAGGAGTACCCTCCGGCAGCCAAATATGATAAACCATCATATCATAGGACGCCGGATCCGGCAGGCCGCTTCCTTCTACATCGCCTTTTTGCCCGGCAGAGCCGTCAAAGGTCAATGCAAGCACACCGTCTGACTCGCCACTGGGATCAGCCTGATTCGATACATCGGTGAATCCGGTTCCCCAGCCATTGTCAGCGAAACCACTTGTTGTACCATCATCGAATTGAGCGTAAAAATCCGGTTCGACACCTATTAAGGAAACATTGTCCATATACAGAGTGCCCGCCCAATCGGCTTCCGCACCGCTCAATGAATAACCTGCGACCTCTATACCGGCTTTTATCTTGTAGTCATGATGATTGAGATTAGCCGGGTCAGCTACATATTTGGCTTCAAGATCAAAGGTTATGGGATACCAGGTTTCTTTGGCAATATCACCGGCATAATACACCTGTTCATTCCATCCCCAGCTGTTTTGATCCTGCGCCCATGCTTTGAAAAGCAGAGAATCCGGTGCGTCCGAAGGCAGCCAGAGCCACATCATCAAACTATAGGCGCCATTCGACTCTATATCGGCTTTCGCAAAGGCTCCTTTGTCACCAGCGGCGCCGTCAAAATTGAGCTCCAGAACACCCACAGACTCTCCAGACGGATCATCTGCATAGCCGATGCTGGTCAAGGCTTCGCCCCAGCCGATGGAAAACCCACCGTCTGTACCCGCCTCAAAATCAGCAATCACCTGTGCCTGAGCTGTTGAAAACAATCCCACACAGATCATCAAGGCAAACCATAAAACATGTCTCATTTCCAAACCTCCTTTTGATAAAATTGATAATACAACCATTAATGAAAACGATAAATTGTGAGTTTCACCTCCTTTTGCTAATGTCCATAACGGAATCTCTCTCCACAAGACGCACAGGAACAAGTGAGGTACTCGGCTCTGATTCTGTCTGTTGCAGGACAGAAAGAAGACGCCTGACCGCGATCGAACCCATCTCTTCTTTGTACACCCGAATTGTGGTAAGCGGAGGAGACGATATTTTAGCCAGACCGATATCATCAAAGCCTATAAAACTGATATCGTCCGGAATTTTGAGTCCTTTATCCAAAACGGCTTTATAACCGTAAATTGCATTGATGTCATTGGCGGAAAAAATGGCAGTGGGAGGATTCGAAAGCGATAAAAGCCGCGTGACATGTTCATACCCTTCCTCCAATCCCCCATTGACAACCAGGGCTTTATCAAACTCGATTTCGCGATATTCCAGAGCTTTTCGATACCCTTTAAATCGCGTTTGAAAACTCAAACGATCCAGGTCGGCGCTGATAAACCCGATTCGTCTATGCCCTTTCCGGATCAAATGAGTGCTTGCTAAAAAGGCACCGCGTTCATTATCGATAAGAATTTGGGGGAAAAAGGACTGCCTGTATCGGGGATCTACCAATACCGCAGGCAGATTCAGCTTGGAAATACGCTCCACAAAAGATTCGCTGACCACGCCGACCAGCATAAGGCCATCCACCAATTCATCGCGAATCATCTTGGGCAGGGTAATATTTTCATTCTGAGGGAGCAAGTGAAGAACGAGGTTATAATTATTCATCACCAGAGCAGCTTCTATGCCTTCGAGTACTCTTGAATAAAACGGATTATTTGAAAGGGGTAAATCTTTGTGACAGAAAATAACACCGATATTTTCACTGCTTTTTCGAGATTTCCGGGTTCCATCTACAAGCACCGGTCCGGCATCTTTTAACACAGAACGCCTAGGATTTTTAGATATACTGGACTCTGTATTTTGAGAGTTTTCCTGCAAAAAATTGTTCATACCGGACTCATTTTTGGAAAAGGTACATTGAAAATATCTGCACTCCGAATCTCGCAACCTTGTTTTTCGCTATCACAAGCGGCTAATCCGACATATTGTCGAAATCGTTTTCGACTTAAGCAAGATAATATACAAAACATCTAAAGTCAAGAACTTTTTTTACGAAACCAGTCCTGGAGACCTTTTTTTTTTATCGCTTACAGAACAGGTTTATCTTTGCATTTTATCTGATTTTTTTTATTTTAAGAGAATAAACCTATGGATTGCCTTATGAAAGAAGCGTTGTATTATTCAAAACTCGAGAATCAGCAGGTCCAATGTCATCTGTGTCCGCATGAATGCCGGATCGCTGATCAAAAGACAGGGATTTGCAATGTCAGACAAAATAAAGAGGGCGTTCTATATTCTCTGGTTTACGAACGTGCGATTGCCACTCACATTGATCCCATTGAAAAAAAACCTTTGTTTCACGTCTACCCCGCTTCCCATTCTCTTTCGATTGCCACGGCAGGGTGTAATTTCCGCTGCATGTTTTGTCAAAATTGTGATATCAGTCAGGTTAAATACAGTGACACTATCACAGGAGAGCGCATTCAGGCAAAAGATATCGTTCGCGCCGCACATGACAACCAATGCCGAACCATCGCATTTACGTACACAGAACCCACGATTTTCTTCGAGTATGCCCTTGACATTGCAAAAGAAGCGGCCGAAAAACAAATCAAATGCGTTTTCATTTCCAACGGTTTTATCAATCCCGAGCCTATGAAACAACTGGCCCCTTTTCTGGCAGGCGCCAACATTGATCTCAAAGGATGGGATGAATCATTTTATCGAAAAATTATCGGGGGCCGGCTTGAACCCGTATTGAATACCCTCAAGCTTTTGAAGCAGCTCGGCGTATGGCTGGAGGTCACAACTCTAATTGTACCAGGTTATGCCGATTCCGAACAAACATTGCAGAGTATTGCACAATTTATTAAAACAGAGCTGGGCCCTGAAACACCCTGGCATATCAGCCGTTTTCATCCCCAATACAAAATGACCGATAGAGATGCCACGCCAACATCTGTGATTAAAAAAGCGGTGGAAATGGGTTCCAGAGAAGGGTTGAGATACGTCTATTCGGGAAACATCCCCGGCGATGATGGTGAACACACGCACTGCTACTCATGCGGCGCCATGCTGCTGAAACGATACGGCTTTCGCATCATTGAAAACAATGTTCGCAACGGGAAATGCTCTGAATGCGGCGCTGAAATAGATGGCGTGTTTGCCTGAGCCTATTCATCCAGACAGACCCGTCCAAGCGTCCATTGCATTTTACCCGAATCATAAATCAGCTCAAAGGTGCCGGATTCTCTGGTTGTCACGTGATAATGCACATAACAGTTGGCTCCTGCCGGATGATTCCAGACAGCCTGAATGCGACAAATATGGTATGCCCGATCCCGCCACCGGAACCGAATGGGTCTCATACGTTCAGTAGAAAAGTACGAAATGACCTCAATGGTTTCATTTATAGATTCAAATGTCACAATCGATTCCTCAATAATCAATGCAAAAATATAATAAATGGTGTACTTTATCACAACACTTATTTCAGCTTTTTGAACCGGCAAGAGTGTTTCGAATCTCGTTCGCATTTTGTATATTATAAGAATGAACAGAACTGATTGACAAAATTGCCGACAACCCGACCGCGTTTCGACATTGTACTGGTATGACCCGAAAGGTTTAATGTGCGTTATAAAAGAGTTATAAATGCCGCCATGCTGACGGCATTGTGCGCCGCTGTGGGATTTGCGTTTATTTACATTCCCAATATTGAATTGATCACAGCTGCTATTTTCATATCCGGCTTTTTGATGGGTCCGGCATACGGAGCAGCGATCGGAGCTCTGGCTGAATTTATTTTTTCCCTGTTCAACCCCTACGGCGCCTCAGCCCCTCCTCTGCTTCTGGCCCAGGTTATTTCCATGAGCCTGGTGGGATTTACCGGCGGAATCATCAGAACGCGATATTGGTTCGAATGTCCGAGAATCCGCAGACATGTTATAACAGGACTTTGCGGACTGCTGCTCACCTGTGTGTTTGACGGATTAACGACCCTGAGTTTTGCGGTTTTTGTGGCGGGTGGAGACACGCAAAAACTCGCGTCCATTTTCACCAGTGGTATTGTATTTTATCTGTTTCATATATTGATCAATACGCTGATATTTACAACTCTTGTCCCCGTTCTGCTAAATCGATTACACCGTTACCAACACAAAGGGATCCAGTGAAAAAACTGATTTGTATTTTAAGTCTCATTCAATTTTACAGCGCAGCCCGCGCCATACAGGCGGAAACCACGCAGGAAATATCCGCCGTCCTGCCGGTACGACCGGACACGGCATTTTCCCTGCTTTACGCCGATTCAAATTCTCTGCAGGGCTCTGATTATTCATCCTTTGCTGATATTGTCAATTCACTTGCCGGTGTCTATCATTACGATTCTCACAGTATGGGAGTGCCCGCACCGGTTTCGCCGGCCTGTTCACCGCCCGGAGAATTCACCCTGGAATATGACGGACTGATATTGAATGATCCGGTCAATGGCAAAGCAGATGTTTACCTGATTCCGACCGAGAGCATGGGAACTGCGGGGCTTGAGCAGGGTCTTTATCAGCATTTTTCAACCGGACAAACGGTGCGAATAACCAGTCAGGACCGGTCCTATATTCCGCTGCATTCAAAGATCGCCTACCGTCCGGGAACCTATCAGCGCAATCAGTTTGATGTGAGACTCGGTGTGCAAATCAATCCGACAACAGACTTTAATGCAGGTGCTCTTACCCGGGCATTCGGCGGAGTGATGCCTCACTCGGCTTACAGATCAACGATCTGGAACGCAAAACTGGACAAACACTATAAACATGCGTCGCTCAGCTATCTCTGGTATCAATACAGCGACCATCAACGATTTCCATTAAAGTCACCGTTACCCGGCTGGCAATCGCTTGAAGAGCCTCATCGAAAACGTTTCCGAAATGATCACGCTCTTTTCCTGCGCAGCGGAAATTTTCGAGCTTCAGCCCAGTTAACACTCTATGATCGAAATGATTTCGGCAGTGACCGTTCTCAACTTGACCAATCCCATACTGTTCGCCGTCTTTACGTCAAGACCGCCTATCAGGACAGCATCTCCCGCCTGGGATACGGGATGGGGCTATTCGGTCGATTTGATCGTTTCCAAAGCGATACATGGAAAGATATAAAGGACAGTCAATACGGAGGATGGCTGCATGTATCGGCACGGTTAAAAAACCTGACCGGAGAAGCTGGATTTAATGTCAAAACACAGAGCCAACATTCATTTCTACTGCCTCAGTTGCGGATCAGGCTCAAAACCGGCGAGAAATCCGCCCTGTCGGTTTATGCCGGTCAAAACATCCTGCGCCCGTCTATTGAGGAACGCCATGGCAGGGGGCCATTCGCCACCGGTAATGATTCACTCAAGGCAGCCACATTAACCCATACCGGCCTGAATTGGCAAATCAACCGTTCCCGCTTTCAAATTCTTGCCGGCATGGCAGTACAACACAGAAAGCATCTTCCGGTCGCCGTATTCGATCATGACAAGATTCAATACAATAATTTTGACGCACACACGTGCGGTTCAATGACCATTGCCCTCAATTATCAGCCGACTGTTCACTGGGGCGCACACGCACGCTTGCTATTTTATCAGGACGTGTCTGATTCATTTATTGCGGCCAATCGTCCTGATTTGTACAGTCGTTTTTATATTTCATATCAAAATATCTTTTTTCAGCGTGATTTAAACCTCATGCTTCGTCTGGGCGGAGAGTACATCGGCTATCGCAAAGGGCCGGTACCCGTTTATTCAGAATATTCTGATATCACTGTCACGTTATCTCCCCGTATCATCCCGTATGCACATATCAGTGCGACCATTGGCCGTGTTGATCTGTTTGCCGTCATCGAAAATCCGGCAGGCTGGAATTTTCAGCAGGTGTATGGATTTGATACGCCCCGGGCATTGATCCGATACGGTATCGTATGGACTTTTGATGATTGATAATCACAGGAATGCCCCCGCATTCCTGTGCAAGCTGCTTACCAGCCCAGGGTGTCAGTTTGCCCCAGCATTTCATTGAGACGATGTTCAATGATCTTCTCCCGATTTTGCCGGCGTTCCTGAACCATTTCTTTCAGTTTTTCAAGTTCTTCTTCCAGTTTCTTGATGCGTTCCCGTTTGTCTTGTTCACGCAGATCAAAAAGCTCACTCAGTTTTTGCTCAAGCTCTGATTGGATCTGCTGCTTTTCAGCATCATCAGAGCTGTTGCGATAGTTCCAGGCAAGCTGCCAGCACTCTGCATTTAGCTTTAATTTTTCCAATCCGCGATCATAATGCTCCGGGGCAATTTCTTTGAGCCGCTGCAGTTTTTGCATTTCTATCCAGTTTTTAACCAGAAAGCGTTTGTATTGTTGCGGATTATCCTCAAGATCATTTAAAAATGCAGCATCAATGATGTTTTTCTCTGTCAGTAAATCAATAATTTCCTGTTCTTTGTTATCATCCCATCGCTCATTCGGATTTACTTTGCGTTCAGGTCGTTGCAGCCGGTTGACCGGTTGGGCAAACACGGTTCCTGCAAGCGTGAGCAACACCAATATACCGATTATTCGATTCATTCGCATGATTCTACCTCCGGGTATTAAAATGTCATTGTTTCCAGGTCTTGGGTCAAGGATCGCATATTACTTTCAATCAGATCAATTTTCGATTCAATACTTTGATCAGAATAGATAGCATAGTCCTGATCCGAATATAGCTCTGAAATTTTCAGTTCAATATGATCCAGATTGTCCTCAATTCCGGCATCCCAGGCCAAAAGTTCCCGAGATAATTCCGGCTTTGTCGAGGTCATCGTCCAGAGACTGATAATGAGAAAGGCAGTGGCGGCAGCCACAGCCACAGCCCATGGCAGCCGCAAGTCCGTGGCTGCAGTCCACCATTGTTTCAGCTTATTGATCACATTCCGGGTCCAGGAGATGCGAACGTTATGCTGCAATATGTTCTGAATAACGTCAGCATCAACCGATTCTTCCGGCAATTGATCAACAAGCTGTGCAGCGCTCTGCAGTTCCTTTACAGCTTTACGGCATTGCGCACAACGTTTCAGATGTGTTTTAAAATCCCGATTCGTCTCTGTGTCCAGCTCATTATAGAGATAAAGGACAGCTGTATCTTTATATTTTTCACATAACATGATAGTCTCCAAACTCTGATTGCATGATTTTTTTCAGATTGATCAGCGCATAACGCATTCGTCCCAGAACGGTATTTAAAGGGCAATTTACTTTTTCAGCGATTTCTTTGAACGACATGCCGCTGTACTGCCGAAGCAAAAGCACCTGTTTTTGTTCCACGGGCAATTTTCCCACCGCCTGTTTTAATAGCGTTTTTAATTCAGAACGATCAAATTCCTGATCCGGTAATGGAGAATTTACATCCTCGTATTCCACCGGTTCTTCATCGTTCTTTTCAATCGTATCTGTTTTCATATGCGATTTGATCCTTTTTTGTTTGCGCAGATAGTCAATTGCAACGTGATTGGCAATCCCGAACAACCAGCTGGAAAACTTGCCGTCCTCCCGGTATCGCGGCAGCGCTTTGACAACCTTTAAAAAGGTCTCCTGAAACAGGTCGTCAGCAGCGATTCTGTCTGTAATCATCCGGCGCAGATAACCGGTTAACGGCCTGTTGTATCGCTGAACCAGCCGTTCAAATGCCCGCGCATCGCCACCTTTGTATCTCCGGATCAGCTCTGCGTCTGATACAATCTGATTTGAATTCATAGCCTCTGTTCCTTGTATTCGTAACGGTAAACGGTAAACCTGAGAATTTATTGTATATTTTATTTGTTTAAACAAATAAAATAAAAAATCGAAATTCCGGGTTGTTTCTACTGCTCAGGGGTAATGGGGGGTAAAAAAACCGATATGCGGAACAGTTTTGCTTTGCAGCCACCGGTCAATCCTGATCAAAAAACAATTTCAGTTCCGAAAAAACTGTTTCGCGGGTTCCGGTGAGGACACGGCAGGATGGCAAGGAATGTAGAAAACGTTTTCCATAGGATTTTGAAATAACACGATGATCAAAAATAATTACAGCGCCGCGGTCGCTTTTTCGACGGATCAGGCGTCCGAATCCCTGCTTAAATTTAAGCACCGCAAGCGGCACCGCATATTCGATAAATGCGTTGCCGCCACGCTTTTCAATGGCTTCGTATCGAGCCTCAATCACAGGTTCACTGGGCACCCGAAACGGCAGTTTGGTAATGATCACCGACATCAGAGATTCACCTTCAACATCTACGCCTTCCCAGAAACTGTCCGTGGCAAACAAAACCGAATGTGTATCTTTTTTAAATTTATTAATCAGATGATGCCTGTTTTCATCCCCCTGTTTCAGCAAACGGATACGAATCTGTTTCAGGGATTCGTACATCTGCCGGTAGAGCATATTTAAAAGTCCGTACGACGTAAACAGCACAAAGGCTCGGCCGTTAGATATATTCAGCGCCTTGAAAACCGCTTTATTGAGTTCACCGGCAAAGGATGAATGGCGCGGATCCGGCATATCTTTGGGGATGGCCACCACAACCTGTTTCTGATAATCAAAGGGGGCGTCCAAAAGCAATTCTATGCGGCGGGCCGGCGACAACAGATCCAGACCAATACGGCTGGCCAGGAAATCAAATTTGCGGTCCACGGTCAATGTTGCAGAGGTCATAATTACGGTTTCAAAATTTTCATAAACCGCATTGAGCATACGTTCCTTGATCTCGAGGGGCGATATTTTAAAGCGCAATATATTGAAATGGCGTGCGCCGCCCTTGGCCTCGATCCAGCGGATATGGTCTTCGTCGTGTTTGAACAACACATTCCGGATCACCTGGCCGGCCAGAATCAAACGTTCGGCCTGGGCCGCGATATCAATACAGACCGAATCCCAGGTTGGATCCTGCAGCATCGCCCCGGCCTGCTGAGCGGTTTTCACCAAAAGACCCAGGTCATCTGTAAATGATTTCAGATTATCCAGATAAATTTCCAGAGGTTGACGCAGCCCCACATCATCGATCAAACGCGATGTGACGTCCGGCAGCAGTCGCAATTTGATTTCCTGATCAACAGATTTGCCCTGATAGCGCTCCACCGCCTCATAAAAAAGATCCATCACGGTATTCGTATGCTCCAGCAGCTCGCGTACAGCGGGCAGAATATCATTCTGCAGCAGATTTTCAATTTTTTCCGATTTATGCTGATCCAGTTGTCCGGTATTTTTCAGCAACTTTATGCGAAGGGTATTCAGGTATCCATACTCTCGCTGTTTTTTTTGCCGAAACAGCCGGTGCAACATCCGGATCAGTCCGGCCCGGGTGATCTGGCTGCCGAAATAGCTGGTTGCAACATTTTCGATATGATGCGCTTCATCAAAAATAATTTTTTGATACGGCGGCAGTACCGCGGCGCTGGTCATACTGCCGGTTTCCTGTCGAACAGCAAGATCAGCAAACAAAAGATGATGATTAACCACCAAAATCTGCGCTTGTGCGGCCTCCCGCCTGGCTTTGTTCACAAAACACGTGCGGAAATGCGCGCAGCGCTGCCGGGTACAGGTATCACTTTCCGATGCAATCCGCTCCCACACTCTGTATTTGGGTATGAATGACAGATCAGCTTTGCTGCCGTCTTTGCTGTTGCGTGCCCACTCGATCAATGCGCTGAGCTCGTCCTGATCTTCTTCATCACCCTGTAGTTTTAACTCGGATTCAACTTCATTCAATTTGCGCAAACAGACATAGTTGGACCGTCCTTTTACAAGTGCGGCTTTAAATTTAACATCCAGGACATTTTGTAAAAACGGGATATCCTTACTGATCAACTGTTCCTGGAGATTAATCGTATTGGTGGAAATAACCACCCGCTCGCGATTCTGCAAAGACCATTGCACGGCCGGGAGCAAATAAGCCAGAGTTTTACCGGTTCCGGTTCCCGCCTCGATCGACGCCACTTTTCGATTGTTAAATGCCTGAACCACCTGTAAAATCATGCTCATTTGCTGTTCACGCTGTTCAAAACCGGGAAGGGTTGCAGCTATTTGACTGTCCGGTCCGAGGAGCGCCTGAATGGCATCAATATCCAGAGGCGTGATATCCGTTTTTGCAAACGGTTCAATAACGACATAAACATGCTCTACTAAATTATCAACAATATAAAATGCAGTGCTGAAATCATCGAGCTGAGTGGCGATGCTCAAATCTGCATTCGAGGGTTTAAGAGCCCCTGAAGGATGGTTATGGATGACCACATCCGCCTCCCGGGCGGCTTTGGTGACCACCGGAACCGCCGTATCATGCCCCCTTGCTACGGTCTGTACATCCTGAACGACAAGATTGTCATCTGTATAACCGACAAAAAAGACTTCATTTCCATCCGCGGCTTTAATGTCGCGGGCCAGTTGTTCGCGTGCCGATTCCGCAATATAGGTTGTGATATCCATATAATTCCCAGATAATAAGTAGGAAAGATACGAAAATCAGCGGAAAAGATAAAGAAAAACATGGACGCGCTATTCAAAATCTGTACTGCGCCCCCATGCCGAGCATCACAACGCCATCATCATGACTGTTATTCTACACCCAGGGCGGTATATCGGGTAAACTGTCGTTAAATTCCTGAACACGTTTGTTTTCGATTTCAGCGGTATATTTGCGGTTTAGAAACAAATCAACAATCTCCTTTTCAAAGTATTCCCAGGACTCTGTTTCTTTCCCCGAAACAATCGGATAAAACCGGGCTCCCACAGCATACGCTGATTTCATATCTCCGGGCGCGTCGCCTATCATGAGCACCTGCGCTTTGGGATAGCGATTTTGCGTTGTTGCTTGCAGCTGCGTCTTTTTATTCCCCATTTCCTGCCCGGCTATGATGGAAGTATAAACATCTATACGGTGCTCGTTCCACTCTCTGACAATCGCCTCATGAGGTGTGCTGGAAACCACAACAATATCAGCCTGATTCTGCAAACGTTTCAATACATGCGGGACGCGTTCGAAACAGGTAACCCCTCTTACCATATCCTCAATCGAGGCGTCCACAGCGCGACTCCATTCAACAGCCTGTTTTAATACCGGATCCTGTGTTTGTTTGTACTGCGCTTCAAGAGCGGGTACGCCCAGTGGCGCGCCGGATTCGATGAATGTTTGCAGAGCCGTCACATCAGGGAGCGGCAGACCCCTTTTTTTCACATCAGGATGTTCCTGGAGCAGCTCGAGCACCTTGATTAAAGCCGGGAACCGGTTGGTGCCGCGCCATTGCGAGTATAAATTAACAAATTCCGCCGCCTGTCTGGCTGGCCTGGAAATGGCCTGTAAATTCCAGTGTTTGATAATATTGGGTATAAAACATTCTTTATGTTTGATCTCCATGGAATCAAACACACATCCGTCCGAATCTATACCGATATAAAACTCGTATTTCGGTTTAAAATTTTCCAGTAGTTGTGTATAATTCATCCGGGGTTCCTTTTATTTAAATTTAGTGCCGCGCTCTGACTATTTGTCACATACAGGATAAAGCAAAGCCAGCCTGTCAGCAGAGTGTAATAACGACATATCATGCAGCAAATCAACATATTGCCCATCCTGATATTTAATAGATGCAATTCTCAATAGTTTTTCCAATATATCATATTCATGGTGCATGGGAGTGATCTGCGGGTACGGCCAGGGTTGATCCTGGAAATAAGGCAGCAGAAAATCGAATGCCGTTTTAATCCCCGCGCCCTCTTTTGTTCGATAGCGCCAGAGATCAATATTAACATGTTCGGCAAGCTGAGCGAGTTCAAAATAAGCGACCAGATTGAACAAACTGTAATGCATGGAACGGGTTCGCTCCAGTTCAAATGGCTGGCTGCCGTCCGGTTTAATATGAGCTTCAATACGGCGTGTCTTGCTGCGCTCACATACACGCCGAGCAAGCGAATCGTTTCTCCGGGAGAAATAACAACCGGTGTATTCATACGCTGGAAAAAATCGTCCTGCTGCTTTTTGACTTTTGTGAATTGTGTTTTCCAAACAATAAAAAACAACGACTCTGTACTCGTATTCACTCATTGAACCGGCTCTTTGATTTCCTGTGCGATTGGAACGGATTTGCGTATCACTTTGGCAGCATTCCAGCGCAGTATAAAGCCGATTGCTGCAATAATTCCGCCGGCAAAGAGAAAACACACACGCCCCTGAAATCCATTTGGAATCAAGGACAGCAGCATAATGAACCCCCCATAGGGTATGCACATATTTGACAGTGTTTTTAGCTGTGCGTAATCCTTTTCTTTTGTTTTTTCCGCTATGGAATAAACAGGGCGATGCATACGTTCAAAAAAGTCCTTCTCACGTTCATTCAGAATCTCTGCTGTTGTATCTCGAAAAAACGACTGTGCCCAAAAACCACAACGAGCTTAGAATCACATTAAACAAGAGACCAATAAACTGAAGATAATGTGTATATTCCACATCCGTAAAGGCGCTATCCAGTCCCAGAACACCTCTGATAATTTCCGGATTCATAATACGGGTTGTAAATAAAGAGATTACAAAACCAAAGATCACAGTACTCCATGCCGACCATGCAGGCGACTTTTTAATAATAAATCCCCAAATTAGCGGAATGACAAACGGAATGGCCACATTGGCACTGAATAACTGCATCACATCAAACAGACCGAGGTCTGACGTGCTTATCAGAAGCGATGCGCTGATGACTAAAAGTCCAAAAACAGCGGTGACTATTTTTGCGGCCACCAGATACTCAGTTTCCGTGGCATCTTTACGCAGGACAGGTTTGTAGAAATTGCGGATAAAAATACCGGCGCTCTTGTTCAAACCGCTGTCCATGGAAGAGATGGTTGCCGCAAAGATAGCGCTCACCATCAAACCGATCATTCCCATCGGCATGGTCCGCAATCCAATGGCCACATAAGCTCCATCCGCCATATTATTCAGCGTACTCAGTTCGGGAATCGCAGAGAGATCCGGGTAGAGGATCGCAGCCGCCATCGGCGGAATAAACCAGATAATGGGACCAAACAGAAAAAGCAAAGAGGCCAAAAGGCCTGCTTTTCTGGCGTTGCGTGTATCCTTGGCAAACAAGAACCGATAGGAATCATTGAGATTGTTAATCGTGCTAAACTGTTTGATAATCATCGCAACAACCCAGAAAATAATGATCTGCGGCCTCAGAAGGATGGTCCAGTCAAAATGATGCTCCGGTAGTTTTGAGGTAAACGTGGCGGCTCCTGATGCAAATGATCCGTCGCCTACCGCCTGGATAGCCAGAAACGCCGCAACCATGGAAATGGGTATCAGAATCATCACCTGCATAAAATCCGAAGCCACAACCGCCCAGGATCCGCCCAGAGACGCCATAAACAAAACCACCAGACCAACCGCCAGAATTGTCAGTTTTAAATCCATACCAAAAACCACAGAAACAAAACTGCTGATGCCCGTCAGCCAGATACCGGCATAGAATATTCCAATCGGCAGCCAGACCCACGTGAAAAACTGTTCATTGACCTTCCCGTAGCGGTCACGGATGGCTTCCATGGGCGTCACGACCCGCATCTGTCTGAATCTGGCCGCGGAAAACAAAAAGGTGCAAAAATAGCCGAATGCATTGCCGATAAATATGACCATGATCATCGTTCCGTTGCTGTAGGCATATCCGGCAGCGCCGGTAAACGTCCAGGCGCTAAACTGGGTCATAAATGCTGTCGCTCCAACCAGCCACCACAGCATATTACCGCCACCCCGAAAAAAATCGCTGGAATCACTGCTGAATTTCCTAAAAATAAATCCCAGAGACGTTATGAACAAAAGATAACAGACAATGACGCCGTAATCAAAAATAGACATATATGGCTCCTTATCGGGATGCGTATCCCGCCTAATTTCTGGTTCATACTATTCGTTTGAGCCGCTGCCGCCGGCTATCAGAAACTAAATCATGTGTCAAACCTATGCAGTGAGCTCATCAGACAGGCTGCCATCTTCATAAAGCAGATCATTCAGCTTTGCATCACTGGATATACGCGCAAGTACGACCTTACCGGTGACAGGTAAAGCATTGATATTTATGGACAGGGACTGGACAGGCCCCATCTGCATCATCACATGTTCATCATCATAAAAAACAAGTTCAGCCCGGTTATCAACAATGCGGAATGATTTGACAAATTCTTCCAGCTCATCCGTCTCGACATTGCCCATTCTTCCGCAAACCATACTGGCCAGATAAAACGGCTCATCGGTTTGCCTTTCAGTGCCAAAGGCCGGGACAACACTTTTATGATAACGGCTGTTTGCCCCGCACACATCTTCATGAAAACCTCGAGCTTTGAATGAGCGAGTATAGCCATAGAGATTTCGAATAAATGTAATTTTATCATCTTTTATTGCGTATTCAATTCCGGGCTTACTGAACACCTGCGTTTCACCCTCATCAAATCCGAGGGAATATCCGCCTTCCCGAAAAACAAGATTTGAAAGACTGGGTTCGATCCGATGAATATTGATCATCACATCATCTTTTACCAATATAAAAGTGGTTATAATACCGTTATCATCAACCTCATGCATGGGATAGCGGGCAGCGGCAAAATCTGTTTCACAATACAAATTTTCCGTTTTCCATCTCTGTTTGAAATTAATTCCGTCAGTTGAAAAAGTCAGACTGTTATCACAGTTCCAGGATTTGTAAATAGGCCTTGCCTCATAACTGAAAATGGAAGAATAGGCAAAATTGGTATAGCGTGCATTATACTCGCTTTTATCATGATAGGGTTTTTGGTTGATAATCTGAACATGACCGCTGTCCTTGCGTCCAATCATGACAAGTCCCGGTTCTTTGATCGGAAAGGAAAAATCTTTTTGATGAATGGGCAATTCTTCCTCCGGCTGCGTCCAGAACGGGTCATCTTGAGGTATGAACAATAGCGCCATGCTTTTGGTCGCCCAAAGGGGTGAACCGCCGCAATTGTAATGCTCCAGCACAAATTCATTCGGTCTCAGCCACCCCATGCTCAGATGATTGCGGTCGGTGAGAATTGGATTGCTGAAATAAAATTTCATCGTGGAATTGCACATGGTTCTCACCTGTCCGGAAGAAATATCAAGACAGTCCAGATATTGTCCCAGTGCAATCGGCGACACATACCCGAACCGGTAGATCATTGAGCGTCCCCAGCAGGGTGTAGACCCGTCTCCGGCAAAAAAATACCTGAAATTTTGCGCAAACTGCCGAACACGTTCTTTATGCATCTCTGCAATATCAGGTTTGGATTCACCGTCGATAATCGCCCACAATAAATAATAAAAATGAAAACCCCAGGCATTGTAATAATCGAACCGGTTCACAGCATGTCCATCGCAGTACCAGCCGTTGCCCACGTACATGCTGTCGCAAAACCCGAGGTTTTCGTCAATCTGTTCCTGAGAGTAGGGCATTCCAAACTGTTTCAATACCGCATTGGTGATGACATTGAACAGCAGCCAGTTATTCTGGTGATATTTGACCTGTGTGCACTGAATCAAATAATCGGCGACCTGTTTTTTTTCGGCCTTGGAAAATTTATCCCAGATCTTTTCCCGGCTCACATATAGTCCCCAGCAGAGCGCTGCCATTTCCACCAGATGCTGGGCATAATCGACAATCTCTCCCCAATATTCAGGATGTTTCGGATCCGTGCCCGCCAGAATTCCCTGCCGATAGAAATCAAGCACATCTATGGACTCTTTACCAAAATTCAGTATTCCATCCTTTGAAGAACTCAACCAGGGTCCTGACATGAACAATGAGCGTGTAAAGCCTTCCAGTTCATCGGCAAGTAAACCATGATGACTACGGGGGCCCGGAATGCGCTGACGCGCTTTGTAACGCGATGCACTGTCCAGAATCCCTTTCATGAGCGTGAAAAACACTTCTTCCCAGTGGTCGCGCGTCCAGCCTGTAATGTGCGACGTCTGATAATCCAGCGGCGTCTTGAATTCTATAGCGTGCATCAGGACCTCCCCAATCCAAAGGGATCGAACAAGGTCAGAGGCCATTTACCCAAAGGCTGCAGTTGTCCATGCAGCACGGCCTTTGTTGTGCAAAGCCCTTCGGGGGTCAGGTTCATGTTCAAAACAGCTGACTGAGCAGCAGGGATCAACCCGCCTGTTTCCTCGATACAATAAGGCGTATTGGTGATTAAAAGCACCGGATAGCCGGCATCAATCAGGGTTTTCACATACTCGTGCGGCCTGGCGGCACGATCGTAAAAATTGGTACATATAATCAGGGCATAATCGTGATCCTTGACAAACTGCACGACTTTTTCTTCTTTATGCTTGTCATAGCCAAAATGAGTTTCATAGGTTTGCAGTGTCGGCCAGTCTTCTTCCATCAACTGAGCAAAGAGTGCAGGATGATCAAACAGATCATTAGGACATTTGATCGAGTTTTGCTGATTGATGAGCAGTACCTTTTTATTTTTGTCAAGCGGCAGGGCATTCAGTTCATCTTTTACCACCAAAATGGCGTTCTGAGCGGCCTTTTTACTGGTTTCAATCACCATTTTATCCCGTGTGGGTTTCGTCTGCTTTGCCGGCATCGACCCTTCCCATATCCTCGAACAGGCCGTATTTTTTCTTGAGTTTCAAAACACGCCGAACCTTGTCATCCAGTTCATCCGCGTCTATTTTACCATCTGTTACCCACTTTTTAATCGTATAAAACATTTCACCGCGCCATTGATTTTCAGCTTTCATCAATATAGTGTCGGCTCCGGCTGCAAGCGCGCGTGAACAGGCTTCTCCGATCCCATAACGATCAATCAAGGCGCCCATCGTGATACTGTCCGTGGTGATCACACCTTCAAATCCCAGTTCTTCGCGCAGTATGCCGTGAACAATGGGTCTTGATACCGTAGATATGTGTTCCGGGTGAATCTGCGGGTAAATACAATGTGCGATCATAATCGCGTCCATTCCCGCTTTGATCAATTCCCGGTATGGATACAATTCAATTTCATCGAGCCGAGATTTGGATACATCCAGGACCGGACATGCGAAATGCGCATCAGTGGCGGAATCACCGCGGCCCGGAAAATGTTTTGCTGCAGCGATAACATCTTCATCTCTGAATCCTTTGAACATGGCGACGGCATATTCCGCCACCAGCTTTGGATCATCGCCGAATGCACGGCGACCGATCTCCGGATTCAGCGGATTAATATTCACATCTACTACCGGTGAATGGATCATATCCAGCCCGGCGGCTTTTATCTGTTTGGCCAGGCTGACGGCCACATCATATATCAGTTCCGGGCTGCGGGATGCAGCCAATCCCATATTTGACGGAAACTGCACCACGCCGCCGCGTGCGTAATCTTTGCTGGTATCGCCCTCCTGGTCAATGATCATATGTAAAGGTATCTTGAGGTGCCGCTGAGCGGCCAAATCACGCAGCTCATTCATCACCTGAGCGTAACCGCGGGTATCACAATAAGGAGGCAAACCGTCCAGCGCTATTTTCTGCATAGACGGGACAAAATCTTTTCCAAGTTCCTGCTGCTTTGCTTTATCATCACTAAAATAACGAAACATACGGCCAAATCCCGAATGACGGATGCCGCTGCATTCGTATCGAAGGATCGCTTCCTTGAGATCATTGGTAATGACGGTCCCGGACATTCCCACCACTACACACTGCCCGATCTTTTGTTCCAGTGTCATCTTTTGCAGAATAGTTTCAATCCATGGTTCTTTTTTCATGAATCATCCTCTCAATCACATTTAATAAAAAGCATATCATAATTCCGGGTGACTGCATCTTTTTCCAGGCCTTTGTTCAGAATCTTTTTGTAAAAATATTGTATATCATTGCCGATAAAATCGGTATTTGACATATTTTCAATGATTCCGTCAGCATTCATGTCGAGTGCTATGGTTTTTTTGTTTTCTTTGCGGGACTTTATGATTAATCGATTTGAAATACTTCCGTTTACAGGAATAATAGTCTGCAGTGAAAAATTATATTGAGAATCCTGTGTAAAAAAATATTTTGAATATACATAGTCCTTTGAAATCCGGTATGTATCATTCAATAACACACCTGTTTGGTAGAGTCGATTCAAGGAATCAGTTAAAATATGTTTTTGGGGAACCAATCCAGAGTCCCGTCCGCATTTGTATCCTTTGCCAGGACAACCGGTTCACTCTTTACTATTTTATTCAATTGAATACAATTGGGGTCGTTTTCACTCATGTTATACACGAGATGAAACGATTGGTTCTGAATGGCAAAAGTAAAAATGGTCTGTTGCTCCACTCTGTCACAAAAAGAAATGAACACCCAGATTCCGAGACTGATTAATGCAATTCGTTTCATTTTATTCTGTTTCTTTCTTTAAGAAAAGGTGGAGATAAATGCATATCTCCACCTTTAAATTAAAAACCTGCTATTTACTTCATCATGATCATTTTTCGGACAGCTGTGAGATCACCGGCTTTTAACTTGTAGAAATAGACACCGCTGGGAACCAGACGTCCCAGGTCGTCACGGCCGTTCCACAGGAGTTTGTAATGACCCGCTTTACGAGACTCGTTAACAAGAGTCCGGACCTGCTGTCCCAGCATGTTAAAAACAATGAGTTGAACATCAGATGTTTTGCTGACAGCAAATTCGATCTGTGTAGAAGGATTAAACGGGTTCGGATAATTCTGAGACAGATCAAATTCCGTCGGAAGGGTCTGTTTCGAATCAACGGAACTGCCGCCGGTCAGAGAATTATTCAAATCACCGAGCGGACCGCCGTCATCTGCAGCAGTTGCGGATTGTGTGCCGGCATCATAGCTGGCATTATAATCTGCAGGCTCAATCGTGCTCCAGTTTTCAGGCAGCGGTTCAACATTGACATCCTCATAAACCTGAACCAGATAATCATACGGAGTCGGTGAAACATTCTCAAATGTCAACACTTCCGAGAAATAGGCATCATCTGCCGCGTCGCCCATAAAAGCAGCCAAAGTCGGAGACAAAACCTCGGCAGCATCGACTGTGTCATTTGTGGCATAATAATCCAGTACCTGCTGGTCCGTCCATATGTTGTTGTTGGACATAGTAAATGATTCGAGCGCCAGATCTCCGGCAGAATCGGCAGCAACCGTCACCACATAAAAGTCCGGAGCATCGGTATGTGCCTGTTCATCGGCCCAGAACTCACAATTTCCCTGGTACAGCGGATTCTTGATAATGTTGTTGGTGATCTTTACATGCACGGAATTGGACAGATCAAACGAACCATGGCGTCCGAACACATGCAGGACAGTGTTGTGATCAAAGATAAAACTGTTGACCCCGCCGCCGCCGGTCCGCAACAGGCGATCGTGCATGTTGTAAATGGTACAATTTTGAATCACAACACTTTCAACATTATTACCGCGCGTATCGACCAAACGACCATTGCCGCCATGCGCAAAATGATCACCAATATTGCCGATACGGCTGTTCTGAATGGTTAATTCCATATCATCAGACCACAGCTGGAAAGAGCCACCCCGTTCCTTTGTCACATGACAGCCGTCAACAAGAATTTCGTTGCCCTCACCGTAAAAACGGATGCCGCCCCAGCGGGAACCGCCGAGAGGACTGATGGTCTCGATATAGAGATTTTCTAATGTGGCGTCACCGCGTGTGTTGAACACCTGGGTAAAGCTGCCGTCCGCTTCAACCGCCGGACTGATACGCGGCAGGTCACCCGCGCCATCTTCCGCCTTGATGTGCAGATGATAATTGCGATTTACGATCGGTTCGGTGACCAAATAGGCTGCACCGCGTTTGAGCACATACACGGTAGCGGGATCCACACGCTCACCGGTGTCCGTGGTATCACTATGGATCATTTCATTGAGAATACCGGGATTTCCGGGCTCTATGACAATTTCTCTTCCGGCCATCAGTGTGTTGTTCAAATCACCCAGCGGACCGCCATCCTCTGCTGCTGATGCAGATTTCGAAGTGGAGCTGTATCCGGCATCAATATCAGCAGGTTCGATGGTGCTCCAGTTTTCCGGCAGCGGTTCAACATTCACATCCTCATAAACCTGAACCAGATAATCATAAGGGGTGGGCGGTACATTGGCAAAAATTAGAGGTTCGGAAAAGTATGCGTTGGCTGCGTCAGCACCCATAAAAGCCTTTAGTGTGGGTGACAACACCTCAGGCGCGTCTACAGAATCATTGGTGGCATAGTAATTCAGAATTTGTTGGTCCGTCCAGATATTGTTGTTGAACATGGTAAACGATTCAAGGGCCAAATCTCCGGCAGAATCAGCAGCAACCGTCACCACAAAAAAGTCGGGAGCATCGGTATGTGCCTGTTCATCGGCCCAGAATTCGCAATTACCCTGATACAGCGGATTCATAATAATGTTATTGGTAATCGTAACGTTCACAGAATTGGAGAGATCAAACGAACCGTGACGTCCGAACACATGCAGGACTGTATTGTGATCAAACACAAAATTGTTTACAGCGCCGCCACCGGTTCGCAAAAGACGATCATGCATATTGTAGATAGTACAACTTTGAATCACGACACTTTCAACATTATTGCCGCGGGTATCAACCAAGCGGCCATTGCCGCCGTGCGCAAAATGATCACCAATATTGCCGATACGGCTGTTCTGAATGGTTAATTCCATATCATCAGACCACAGGCTGGAAAGAGCCACCCCGTTCCTTTGTCACATGACAGCCGTCAACAAGAATTTTGTTGCCCTCACCGTAAAAACGGATGCCGCCCCAGCGGGAACCGCCGAGAGGACTGATGGTCTCGATATAGAGATTTTCTAATGTGGCGTCACCGCGTGTGTTGAACACCTGGGTAAAGCTGCCGTCCGCTTCAACCGCCGGACTGATACGCGGCAGATCACCCGCGCCATCTTCAGCCTTGATATGCAGATGATAATCTCGATTGACAATCGGTTCGGTGATCAAATAGGCAGCATCACGTTTGAGTACATATACAGTAGCGGCATCCACGCGCTCACCGGTGTCCGTGGTATCGCCATGGATCGTTTCATTGAGAATACCGGGATTTCCGGGTTCTACAACAACTTCTCGTGCAAACAAGCTGGATGCAAACAGCATCAACGCGCAAACGAACAAAACTTGTAACTTTCTCATGTTTCATACTCCTTGGTTTGTTATTGGCTACAGAATTACTGAACCACGGGCAAATCGTTTTTGTTACACCTCCTCTCCGCTAAATAATGGTCAAACTCTTTTTGCTCCACTTTATAATTAGTTGTTTATTTTAAAATGTATATTGAATCCCGAAATCACCGGTCATGCCGAAATATTCGATCGTTGTCGGATAATCATTTGCACCATAGAATGACTTTTCTCCGCGGCTGGTGAAATTAACCAGATTGAGGAACAGGCTGGTATGCTTGCCCAGTTTTTGTTTAAACGAAGCATCCCAGCGCCAGTAATCATCGGTATACTGATCCTGTTCAGCAATGGCGCCGACCGAATATAAGCTGCTTCCCTGGTAAAAGATTGAAATCCGCGCCGAGAATCCGCCGATATCGTAGCCAAGAGCGATATTGGCGATTTGATCCGCCTGGCCGGGCATTTCGCTTTTGCGGTAATACTCTTCATATATGGTTTCGTACGAATAGGTTTCGGGATTGTACTGAAAGATGTAATTGTATTCCGGGAAAAATGTCTCGGAATAGAATCTGGAATAATTGGCATTCAGCACCAGTCCGCTCAATGGCTCCGGCAGGAAACGCAGCTGCGTCTGCAGATCAAATTCAATTCCCCACACCTTGGCCTGCCTGGAATTCGTATACCATCTCAAAGCATATCCTGTTCGATACACCGGGTCAACATAACCCAATTCAGCAGAGCGTTCATTTGTCGTTATAATTTCATTCTTACGATAGAAAATATCATCAATGTTCTTATAAAATCCGCCGAGCGTGACGAGTCCAATCTGATTGCTATAATATGACAAAATTGCATCATAATTCCATGATTTCGCGTGTTTTAAACCAGGATTGCCGGCACGGATGACCAATTCTTCTTTATCAATGCGCGTCCGCGGAGCAATGTAGGAAAAATCCGGTCGTGCCAGCGTTTTGGTGGCAGACAACCGCACATCAAATGTATCCCATGGTTTGATTTTTAAATGTAGATGCGGCATCCATTCTTCATATTGTTGATTTGTTGTGGTATCCCGCTGTATACCGGTTCTGCCGTACAATTCTGCGGTGGTTGCATAAACACCCTGATACTCGTTATCCGAACGCTCATATCGTACACCCGGCAGAATCATCAGGGATTGACCGTAATTCAAACGTGCCATAAAATATCCGGCGGTCACACTTTCCTGAACATCATACAGATCACCCAGCATATCACGATCATTGGTGAAATAATGATTGTGATCCGAGTACCATTGGCGCACACGGGATTCACTTAACAACGGAGCCAGTTCATAATCACCCTGTAAAAAATCACCGATCCCGTCGTAGTCACTCACAAAGTTACTCATGGCAATAAATCCATTATCCGTCAACTCGAGCGAATAGGGATTGCTGTCCAGGGCCTTTTGAACAAACGTACTGCCCAGATAATAGAAATACTCTCCACGGCGACTGCGCACACGTTCTTTATCGATAAACGTGTATTTCCCTCCAAATTTTATCGAACTTGTAAGTTTGGTTGTAAAATTGACCGGTATTTCAATATTGATCTGTGCGGTTTGATTAATATTATTAACTGTATCCTGCGTCATACGCGCACGCTGCAGCAGACTTTTGTCATATTTATTATAGGCCGCATCCGGGAACTCGGACGGATGGCCGCGGGGATTCAGTTTGCTCTGGTCAAATGCAGACAATTCACGGAACCGTAATTCGAAATCGTAAGGCAAATAATTATTTGTCAAAAACCGCGAATATCCCCAATCCAGATTCAAACCCGAAATCATATGATCCCCGCTAATCCCGTTCGATAACAAGCTGGTTGTTCGTTCTGTTGATATGCCGGCGGTTTCCACCGTGTTGGCATTGGCTGTGCCGACGTTATAGGCTCTCAGGCGTTCATAGATATCCCGGGATTTCTGACTGAAAAAATTGGTCAACGAAATAGAGTGTTTTTCATTAACTGTATAATCAAGATTCAGGCTGCCGCCCCAGCGCATACGGGTTTCCACCCTGTCTGTCAATGACATGGTATTGGCAATCACATCAATGTTCCCCTCTTCATCACGAATACCTTCTGTATCATAAGTGGCATTAAAGACATCTGACCCCCGATTATAGGTTTCGTAATATGCAGAAGCAATCACACCCAGTTTACTGTCAAGGAAACGATTGCTTAACTGGCCGTTTGCCTTGAAATTCCCCCAATCATTGTTTAAATCATTGTAACCGCCCAATACTTTGACATACCCCTGAAACTCCTCAGGTGCTTTTTTCAACACCAGATTCACTGTGCCACCGAATGCTTCCGCATCCATATCAGGCGTCGGTGCCTTGAAAACTTCAATCGAAGACAAAACATCGGACGAAATCATTGAAAGATCAACAGATCTGTTCTGCGAATCTGAAGAGGGAATTCGTACACCGTTTACGGTGATGCTGTTCAACTTGGGCTCCAGCCCGCGAATGATGACCTGTTGACCTTCACCGGCGTTGCGGCGAATAGATACACCCGAAATACGCCCAACCGATTCCGCTGCGTTGGCATCCGGCAATTCCTTGATGCGGTCCGAAGAAACCACGTTCATGATCGTATTTGCAGTCAACTGCTGATTGATCGCCTCGACCTGCCCCTGACGCTGAGCTGTGATGGTAACAAATCCATCCATTTGAACGACATCATAGTTTAGCAAGACATCTTTCTCCAGCACCTGTTCCCGGGCAAGTTCAATCTCTTCGGTAAAATTTTTATATCCCATATAGGCAACTTGCAGAGTATATTCCCCTCCCGGTACATTGAGGATCACATACTCCCCACTCAAATCAGTCGCAGCACCAATCGATGTCCCTCGTAAAAACACATTAGCGCCCGGGAGCTTGACTCCCGTACTCGCATCAACGACAGTCCCGCGAATCTGTCCGGCTGAGACAGAACCGACCATCAAAAAACTCAAAAGGACGGTTAGACTGATAATCAAAAGACCTCGCATCTTCATAATGATCTCCTCGTTTATAAAATGAAAAGCTGATTGTTTTCACGGATGCGGTACGTTATTCTCATGCTACAATGTATAATTTAAAGTTTATTAAAGAAGCAAATACATGTAGTTAACCGCAATTTGCATGTTATTATCAGAGTTATACAATTGTATTTTTTGTATTTAAACCATCTGATAAATCTGTATATAATCAGCAGTCGCAGAGGCGGGTGCGGATAAAACCTGAAAAAGAAAACCAAACGCGACTTTTGCCTGAATCGAATGTACCCAACAGGTTTAAAAAGGGGGACAACTATTTGCCCTGTTATTTTTGTGAATCAGAAAAAGACTTGATCTTGATTGTTTTTTTTTAGATATTAATTTTATTCTTTAACCTGATTGAAAACTATGATCCAGGATTCACTGACAAAAGAAAACAAACAGCAAGCACTGAACCGGGTGCTCAACAGCGAAGAGTTTATCAATGCCGCCAAGTATCAGGAGCTGCTCAAATATCTCGTTTCGATTTCTGATCAAACGGATTTGGTCAAGGAATGCACGATAGCCATTGAATTTTTCGGCAAAGACACTTCATTTGATCCGGCTATTGATTCGAGTGTGCGCGCCTATATCAGCAACTTGCGTAAAAAACTGGAACATTATTACCTGACACAAGGAGCAGATGATCCTGTTCATATTACCCTCCCTAAAGGACATTATCATATAGAATTTGTTTCTAAAACGCGTACACCTCCCCGGTTCAATATAAAGTATTATATACCTTATATCATTTTGGGTATTTTCCTTTTGGTTGCTGTCCCCTATCTGATCATCATAAACCACCCAGAAACAAAAAACACATCCAAAATTATACCCCGGACTCATCCGGTATGGCAAACCATTTTCCAAAGCCCCAAAAAGACATTGATCGTGCTGGGCGATTATTATTTCTTTTCTCTTGCCTATGAAAAAGGACGGCAAAGTTACATTCGCGATGTGGAAATCAATTCGGACAGTGAACTGGCTGCTTTTATCCAAACGCACCCGGAGTATAAAAACCGGATAGACCATACGTATCACAGTTATCTGGATGAACATTTGCCCCAGTGTGTGTCCTATCTTGTTCCTTCACTCGTCGTGCATGGCAACAATTTTGAAATCAAGCTTTCCTCAGAACTGCAGATAGAAGACCTGCAAAATTACAATATTGTTTACATCGGCCCCTACAAATGTCTGAATATCCTGGATACCGTCACTCGTAAATTAAGATTTAATTATCAGTTGAGACAGGGATCCAGTCAGCTTTTGTTTTATGATGTGGATTCTACAAAGGAATATTCTTACAATTGGGTCACAAACCCGGAAACCAATGCGCGAAATGATTATGTCATGGTCATCAAAGTATCCGGTTACAATGACAATACATTTGTATTCTTTATATCAGAGCATGATTTTGGCAATATCGGTACTATGAAATATTTTACAGATCCGGAAACAGCAGAATCGTTACAAGACATAACCGGAGATCATTATTTTGAGGCTTTGTTCGAGGTGACCGGTATCATCCGCACCGCCTTTAAAGTAGATGTCAAACACATCAATTTTCTGCACTCTGATTTTGAAATCGATCTGCAAAATGATCAGCATCAAGTATCTTCCAAACAACCCTGACTGCCACTCGACATAACTTCTATTGAATAATGCGCCGCTTCATATTGCGGAGCGCCAGATATCCGAACAGCACAGCGAACAGAATGAGATACAGGATATTAAAAAGCATATGCGATTCCATGGCGCCTATACAGAAAAAGCGGGTCAATTCAACCAGATGATACAACGGAAACAACAGAGAAAACAGTCCGGCCCATTCCGGGATTCCTGAAATGGGGAAAAACGTACCCGAGAATAGAAACATGGGGGTGATAAACAAAAACACCGGCAGATTAAACATGTCGATTGTCGGAATGATACCGGTAAAAAACATTCCGATGGAAGCAAAGGCGAGTCCGCCCAGAAAGGCCAGCGGGATGCACATCAGAGCTCCGGGAAAGTTGGCAAAGCCGATGGGAATCAGCACGACAAGCATAATCGTGACCGCGCCCGCAGCTTTGGATGCCGCCCAGACAATTTCCGCAATGATAATTTCCTCAAGACTTAACGGTGTTGCCAAAAGTCCGTCAAATGTCTTTTGATAGTACATCCGCACAAAAGAGGTATAGGTGGTTTCGAAAAAAGAATTCCACATACAGGCAGTCGCCACCAGTGCCGGCGCCATGAACCGGGTATACTCCAGCTGCAGGCCTGCATACTCGACCCCGCCGATAAGGCCGGAGAACCCAAGTCCAAATGCCAAAATATAAAAAGCAGGCTCGAGCAGAGGGACAAGAAAGTTAACTTTCCAGATACGCTTGTAGGTTATTAAATTCCGGTACCAGACGTGCCGGAACCGAAGGGTAATATCAGAAAGAGCAGGTCGATTCATTCGCGTAACTCCCGTCCGGTCAGACGCAGAAATACATCTTCCAGATTTCCGGCCCGAAACAGACAAGCTTCCATACAATAGATATTTCGGATTTCCTTTTCCAGTTCGCTCTGCGGTTGGGTATAGACAATAATCCGCTGGCCCAGATCGTCATAACGAATATCGTGCTTGTGAATATAGGCCAAAAGCTCCTCACCCGGAGTCTGGATTTCGATCACACTCTCGGCCACATGTTCAGAGATTAATTGCTTTGGCGCCCCCTCTGCGATAATAGTGCCATGATCCATAATCAGGATTCTCTCACAGAGCGACTCGGCTTCATCCATATAATGCGTGGTCAAAAACAAAGTGAGACCGCGTTTTTTCAATTCAAGCAGCCGGTTCCACAACTGATGCCGGGACTGCGGATCCAGGCCGGTGGTCGGTTCATCGAGAATCAAAAGTTCCGGTTCCGGCACCAATGTACGCGCCAGCTGAAGCCGGCGCGCTAATCCGCCGGACAGTTCCATCACCCGGGCTTTGCGTTTATGAGTGAGCGCAAAAAACTCGAGCAGCTCCTCGGAACGCTGCTTGGCATGCGCTTGATCCATCTCAAAATAACGCGCATACAGCCAGAGATTCTGTTCCACCGTCAGATCCGGATCCAGCGTGTTGTTCTGCTGACAGATTCCCATGCGCGATCGTATATCACGCCAGTCCGTACGAATATCCTGACCGAACACGCGCATTTCTCCATTGGATATCGGTGAAAAGCCGTATATCATTCGAATCGCCGAGGTTTTGCCGGCGCCGTTGGGACCGAGCAGACCGAAAAACTCACCGGATTTGACTTGAAATGAAATCGAATTGACTGCGGTCAAACCGCCGAATTGTTTGACCAGATTATCAGCTTTGATCACACTCATATCTGTTGACCTTTCTCTGAATCAGCATCACATCCCAAAACAGCAAACACCCGGTCAATATCATTCAGCACACTATGCAATTCCCGGCGCGTTGGGGCGGGGAGTCCATTTTCATGATCCACATGCTCGGCACGCATCAGAATATCAGCCACCGCATCAAACGCAGCGGCAACATTTAAATTGTCATCCATTTTTTCCTCAAATGCATCACGAATTTCCCGAGCCGGATCAAAATCAATTTCATCCGCGCCCGATGTTTCCTTTTCAAAAAGCGAACAGACCAGTCGACGAACCCGGTCCAGATGCCCGGCGCGCTCTTCTACACAGGGCATACACATGTCCAGTTTTTCCCGATACGGAGCATACAGCAGGAAAAAGCGGATGTGCCGGTAATCAAATCCTTTCTCCACCATATCGTCCAGATACGCGACATTACCTTTTGATTTTGACATTTTTTCACCATCCACCAAAAGCTCGCCGCCATGCAGCCACCAGGGACAAAACGCCTTGCCCGAAGCCGACTCCATAATGGCCAGCGTATAATCATGATGCCGGTACAGATTATCAAATCCGCCTGTATGGATATCAATTTCAAAACCGAGCGTCTTTTTGATCATGGCCGCGTCCTGAATATTCCAGGCCGGCCGCCCCTTGCCGATACGCGTTTCCCACCATACATTTCCTTCTTTCTTTTTCGGTTTATGCCACAAGATAAAATCACCGCGATTCCAGCGCGTACCGGGATAGGTATCCTGACGGAACCGGATCTTTTTATCCGGCCAGTTGCTCATATCCAGTCCATACAGGCGTCCAAATCCTTTATAGGTCAACGGATCAAAAAACACTTCCCCCTCATGCCAATAGGCGTGCCCGCTCTCCAACAGGCTCTCAATCAAATCTACAGCAGCCTCCACACTGGTACTGGCACGCGGTATCTCGTCAGGCAAATCAATATTGAGCAGTCCGCATTCGCGTACAAAGCGTTCTTCAACCGGCTGGCAAAGCTGACGCACCGTAACGCCCTGGCTCAGAGCAAGTTCTATGGATTTATCTTCAACATCTGTGTAATTGATGACACGCTGCACGGTGTAATCTTTATATTCCAGATACTTTTGCAAAACATCCTCATAGAGATAGGTGCGGTAATTCCCGAGATGCGGAAAACGGTACACACTGGGTCCGCAGGTGAACAATTTAACGTGTCCGGGTTGTCTGGGTTGAAATTTTTGCTTCTCATCCGTCGCTGTATTGTATAATCGCAATTCATTCATTGGGATCTCCGGTGGTATCTTTTTCCATGCAGTGTATTCAAAACATGATAATCTGATAATATTAAACGTGATTTCGGGTTAACTTGATCCGATTTTTATGTAAAATATTTTTATTTAATATCAACATCCTACTTTTTTTCAGACATTTATATCCGATTCAATGCGGCACAGAGTATTATGCTGAAATGCTTCAGCTAACCGCAAGGCCGAAGGCATATGAATCCCAAAACGTTGAGATATACATTTTTTGAGTATTTACTCATTTTTCAAACCTAAAGCTTGATATTGATAATGATTTTCATTATCTTTTACATTTTTTTAACAGGGGGCCTCATGCCGGCCGTCGCTGACGACTGACTGTAAACCATGATTCAATACAATCTTCATAACAGCGTCAAAGAGTTGCAAAAAATTAGTCATCGGCGCCGGATTCATCGGCGTGGAGATGTCAGACGAATTTAATAAAAAATCCAAAGATGTTACTCTGATCAAAGTCCTGCCGCACATTATGGGGACGGCATTTGACAAGGAATTTGCCGACAAGGCCGAGGAGAACCTCAAATCGCGCGGTGTCAACGTCATGACCGGAACGGCGGTCAAAGGCGACGGTCAGGTGACAGGTGTGCTGTTGGACAACGGCGAAGAACTGGACGCAGATGCAGTTGTATTATCATGCGGGTATAAACCCAACGCAGAACTGGCGGAAAAAATCGGACTGCAGATTAATGAATTTGGATTTATCAAAGTCGATCAATATATGCGCACCAACGTTCCGGATATTTTCGCAGTCGGCGATTGCGCCGAAAAGCATGATTTTTCAACAGGCAAACTCAGCAAAGTGATGCTCGCTTCCACAGCCTGTGCAGAGGCGCGGGTTGCGGCAATGAATTTGTTTAAATTATCGACCATAAAAACATTCCGGGGAACCATTGGTATCTATTCTACCTGTATTAACCAGACGTCTTATGCCGTGGCCGGATTGACCGAGACCATGGCAAGAAATGAAAATTTTGACATTGTCACAGGCACCTTTAGCGGCATTGACTGGCATCCCGGTTGTCTGGACGATTCTTCCCCCCAGACCGTAAAGTTGATCGTGTTGCGAGAAAACGGTGTTGTTCTGGGCGGCGAAGTGTGTGCCGGCAAAAGCGGCGGCGAGCTGATCAATGTCATTGGATTTGCTATCCAGAATCATATGACTATATATGATTTTCTCGTGGCACAAATCGGGACTCAGCCCATGCTGACGGCTTCACCGGCCGCCTATCCGCTGATCAAAGCGGCGGAAATGTGTGCCAGGGATATGCGAAAATAAAAAAAAGGGCTGTTTAAACAGCCCTTTTTTGAATGACCTGTTCAGAACATTTTTATTGACCTGACGTACGAGCGGCGGTTTTTTCAGGATAAAGTACAACCTTTACATACTGATCCTGTTTTATATAACATTGCGCCGCGTCCTGAATCATTTCGACAGACAATTTGTCATACAGATCCGGATAGCTTGTAATCTGTTTAAATTTCTGATTATACATCTGCCGGGATTTTAATTGACTCAGCCAGAATCGATTTTCTTTCAGATTAACTTCGTATTCGCGTTGCTGACTTTTTCGTACTTTGGAAACGGTTTCTACAGCCGGGCCTTGAGCTTGCAAACTATCAATCTGGGCAAATAACGTCCGGACAAGTTCCTCTACTCGTTGCGGCGCACACCCGAACATGATATGCAATGAATATTCAGGATTCGGATATCTTTCCGCGCCGGAGCGCACCTGCACACCATAGGTCCCTCCCATATCCTCACGCATCACCTCACGCAGTTTAATACGCATCACCGATGCCAGAGAATTCAATGCATAACGATTTTGCCGTGAATCCTCAAACGCTCCGGTAAATACCACCCGAACCAGGCTTTTGGGCTCCACACCTTTATACACCGATTTTTCAACGATACCGTCCGGCGGCCTGATTCCCGGATCCTGCCAGGATTCACTGCGGTCGGTTGACGGCAATGCGCCCAGATAAGTTTGAATCAAAGGATCAAGACTGTCCGGATCAAAATTCCCGACAAAAAAGAATGTAAAATCACCCGCATCCGCATACCGTTGCTGATAAAAATCAAACGCGGTTGTATAGTCAATCTCTTTTAGGCGCTCCAGTGTCCAGGGTCTGGAGCGTGGGTGATGCTGACCCAGAGTCACCTGAAGCGTATCCATGAACGCCGTTTCCGGCCGGGCGCTGCGGTTCTCAATATATCCCTTCATGCGGCTCATAAACGACTCGAACGCTTCCGCATCTTTTCTCGGCGCCGTCATATACAGATATATCAACTGGAACAATGTTTTCATATCCTGGGGAGAGGCGCTTCCCCGAATACCCTCCAACGTCGTATTGATATAAGGGGAGACGCTCACAACTTTATCTGACAGTTTCTTTTCCAGCTCAATGCTTGAAAATTTGCCGACTCCGCTCTCCTGGATAATGCTCGCCGCGGCGAGCGCTGACACATACTCCTGACTGTCAGTCAGAGAATGTCCGCCAAAACTGTATCCGTCGAACAAAACCTGATCGTTTTTAAAATCCGTGGGTTTCAGCACGACCTTTACGCCGTTTGCAAGCTCCAGTTCGGTCACGCCCAGTTCCGCATTCGAACTCTTATCCATAATATCAGTCTTTGGCGGGACATCTGCAATTAGAGGCTCAAGGCGCACATTGTCCTGCCAGGGACCAATTGCTTTTTCAGTTGCTTTTTTAAAAACAGCAGACAGCCGGGATTCATCCGGTACGGCTACATCCTGTTTTTCCGGAGCATTGACCATCACGACACGGTTATCCTCTGTTATCCACTGTCCGGCCAGTGCATTCACATGCTGCAATTGAATATCCGGTAACAGCTGCCGGGCAAGCGCCAGCGACTGTCCCGGCCCCGGAATAGGATCATTGGACAGAAAGTGCGACACATAATGTCGCGCCAGGCGTCTGGATTGCGTTTTGTCACGTTCTTTATACGCCTGTTCTTCACTGCGCAGAATTTCCCGCTTGGCGCGTTCAAGTTCAGACGCCGTAAATCCGTGTCGCTTTACACGCAGCGCCTCGGTTAATAATGCCTCCAGTCCGCGTTCCACACTGTTTTCTTTGACCACACTGCCTAAAAGGTAAACCTCTTTGGTGCGGACAAACTGCCCTTTACCGGAATATGCATACAAAAACGGGGGATCCGTTTGTTTGGTCAGTTCTTTTAGGCGTTTGTTCAGCATATGATTGTAGAGGTTTTCCACAAGCAGCACCCGGTAATCCGATACGGTTTCAACCGGCTTCGGTTCGCTTTTAAAATAAATACTGACCCGAGTACGGCTCGCCTCCTTGTCGGTTGCAATCGCAAACAACGCTTCTTCATGATCCGGGACCGGATACAACGTCCGTTCGCGCGGGGTTTTACGTGCGGGCAGGGATGCAAAATGCCGGTTCAGCAATTCCATGATATAATCCCTGTCGAAATCACCCACAGCAACGACCCCAATCAGCCCGGGACGGTACCAGTCGCGATAAAATTTCCGTATAGTCCCGTAATCTGCAGATTCAATAATATTTTTCTTGCCGATCGGCAGCCGTTCCGCGTACCGCGAATCCCTGAACAGAACCGGCAGCTGTTCGTCCAGCATACGCTCCTGAGCGCCGCGTCCCAGCCGCCATTCCTCGATGACCACACCGCGCTCTCTGTCAATTTCCTGCGGCTCCAGACTCAAGGCGTGCGCCCAGTCCTCCAGGATCTGAAATCCGGTTTCCATGTAACTTGAACTGTCCGTCGGCACATTGAGAAAATAAACAGTCTCGTCAAAACTGGTAAAAGCATTGATCTCGGGTCCGAACTGCATTCCGATGCTTTCCAGGTAATCAATCAGAGCCTGTTTTTCAAAATGTTTTGTACCGTTAAACGCCATATGCTCAACAAAATGCGCCAAACCGCGCTGATTTTCATCTTCCAGCACCGATCCGGCATTCACCGCCAGCCACAGGGTGGCCCGATTCTCGGGTTTACGGTTAACCTGTACATAATATTTCAGGCCGTTCTCAAATTCACCCAGAGTTACATCCGGATTGACAGGCAGAGGGTCCTGCATATCCAGATTCGCCGGCTGCACATGATCCGGTGACTGAGGAAATACAGAGCGGCTTGACAGCAACAGTCCCAAAAGCATAAAAACGAGTAATCTCATAGAGTATCTCCAAATAAATACAATTTATATAGTTAACGCAATATCCGGTAAAAAGTTTTGTAAATCCTGAAAACAGCTGTTCAATATACAAACACCCACCATAAACCACAAAAAAGTTTATCTTTTTTTATCCCCGGGATGAAATGCCCATTCTTTCCTGTTTTACTGGTGAGTGTCAGCAGCGCCTATGCCATTCATTTTCTGGTGCGTTATTATGTAATACAGTTCAACGGTCACAGCAAATCAGAGGCGGTCACACAGAGTACAAAATATGTCGGCCCGGCAATCGTTATGGCCGGAATCACCACTGAATTAGCACGATGAGAATCCCAGATCTGGCACAATTTATGGTCAGAGAACTCCTGGGGACGCGCAAAAGATTTGTCGAGCGCCTCAGAAAAATCCGGGAATCGCGTCTGGTTGTGGTTGAACAGATCATCAAGCGTCTGCACGGGAATGAGATTCTGAACCGACAATCCGATTCGCGTGCCGAACGGTGCTGTATACAAACCGGTTCACGGGATCGGACAAGAAAGCGGGATTGACCAGCATACCCGAACTGCTTACCGCCGCGGCAACCTGCGCACCTCCCATGCCAAGCGACTGCACACCCTCCACAGTAACAGGATAGTTCAGACCGATCACATCAGACTGTATGGTTGTTCCCGGTAGTTCTACGGTACGGAACGTGTATCCGCCCTGTCCTGCAATAATTGACACTGAGCATAACATAAAAATAGTCAGAAACCGATAAATTTTCATCGCATTGTCCTCAATTTTTAAATCAAGGTTCTTGGCTATATCCTGGACAGGTTGTGAAACAATATTAAATTTTCTGATAAAAAATCGGTCCAGGTTTACTTGCTTTTTAGTACAATAGATGGAACATGCAATAAAATTCATGCTTTTGCTGCAACATTAATAAAATAATATACCATAAATAAACAATTATTTTTGAATTTGCAAGATAATCTTTGTATTTCTAAATACATATATTACATCCCCTGTGTAAACAGCCTTCCTTTAGGAGCAGATGGTCCCGTTGAGGAAGGCTGTCATTGCTATTAAAGAACAGATGAAACAGGCTCGTCTTTGAGCTGATTGACACGCTGCTCAATAAGACCAATCACTTTTGCCTTGTTGGCTTCCAATTCCTGATCGACCTGGACTTTTTGCATTTCATCTTTCAGCATCCCCAGATATTCAATCAAACGCGATTTGGCATCATCATAGCGCGGACTCTTCGGATAGCGGTACAAATAATCATCCAGCACCACAAAAGTTAGTGGAATGGCTTCATCCAGAGGCTGCCAGTACTGATAAATCTGTTCAGACACCACTTTTTTCAACGGTTCATTGATTTTAGGGCCTGCGTTGAGAGAGACCGAACCCATCAAATTCGTGGACAGTTTATACAGAGCTTCCAGCGCGGTATTGCGTTTCTCCTCATCTTTAAATGATGCAATCTGTTTGTGATAGGCTTTAAACTTTTTCAGGCGTTCTTCTTTTGGTGTTGACGTTTTATCCAGACGAAAGTTCACATTCAAGCGCGTCCAGGATGGAACGGTTTCACGGCCTTTACGGGCAGGATTAAACTGCACTTCTTTTGCAAATTGCACCGCCACGCTGTCCAGATCGGCAAAGCCGGAAGACTCGTCCAATTCGACGGTCTTGACCATGCTGTCACCGCTTACATAAACAGCCAGCCCCACAACACCTTCGCGCTGCTCCATTTGTGCCTCTAACGGATAGTCAAGAGGCGGAGTAGAACGAACCGTTGCCTTTTGATATTGAGCCGCACATTGAAAAAGCAATACACCAACCGTCACCAACGTGATCAGAAACGAATACCGGAATATTGTTTGGTTTTTCATGATAACCTCTCTTTCTATTGATTAAATGAATATTCAAGGTCGAACAATTGATCGAGGCACCGGATCCTGATCTTGATACCATAATCTAAAATGATAATCCCATTCGATCCAGACCGGTACCGGCTTTTTATTCGAAATGGCAGGAGTAAATATCGCCATCTTTGCATGTTCCACTGCAGTAGAATCCAGAATAACCGAACCGCTGGATTCCTTGACAATGACAGACTCGACTCGACCGTTTACATTGACCCGGATAAAAAGATTGACATGCCCGGTGGTGTTTCTCGTATCGCCTCCTGGGGATAATCGGGTTTATCCAGGCTTGTAAGTTCCGGTGCTGTGATGTCATCCAGTCCGGACGCGCTGTCCCCCACTTTTGGGGTACGATGGCGCAGAGTTCGGGGGGCTCGGGTCTGCTGATATTGCAAAACCACCAGATCATCATCGATCACCTTGTATGTAATGTGGTCATCCAGTAAAAAGGAGAAAACTTTGCCCAGTGGTTCATCTTCCACATCACAGGACAACGTCACTGAGTCGATAAGCGAGTCGCTAAAAACAAAGGAAACATTGGTTTGGTCTGATATTTCAGCCAGAATCTCTCTCAGCGGAGCGGATTGAAAACGCAGATTCACACGCTTGTTAAGGTGCGCATCGACCGAATTCGTCTGCGGTATAGCTTGGCCGGTAACAGTCAGGATCAAAAAGAATGAGAAAATCATGTGTTTCATGACGGCCTCTTTTCCATACTGCCGAATTTAATATGAGTGTCATATTCATGAAACTCACAATCCACACTCAAACTCAAAGAGGTCAATACGGTTTCCAGGGTTTTATTCTCAAACGTCGCTGTAACTGTTTTGTGAGCCAAATCGCTGTCCAGCAGCTGAATTTCCACACCGTAAAATCGCTCCAGTTCATTGAGGATTTCTGCAACCGGCGTTTTGATAAACACCAGACGGCCCTCCATCCAGCCGATTGCATAATCTGCATCGACAAACTGTGGCGGTCTGGCCGCCTTTTCTTTCTCAATGCGACTGGTCTCATTGCGGACCAGTTGAACTTTGGCCGTATCCTGATTCGAACGGGTCAACTCGACTTTGCCGCGTTTGACAATGACCCTGGTTTCCCGATCGCGCGACCAGACATTAAAGGCGGTTCCCAACACCCGCGCCTGTGCATTCGCTGTATGAACGAGGAACGGCTTTGCATCCGGTACGACGACAAAAAAGGCTTCACCGGTCAATTGAATTTCACGAGTTGATACAAAACGTTCAGGATAGCTCAACTCACTGTTGCTGTTCAGCCAGACTTTGGATTGATCCGGTAAAAGAACGTATTCTTTTTCTACGCTCCGGGTGGTCACAGTGAGAATCCTGGGAGCCGGACTCTTGAAATACAATACTGCAGACACAGCCAGCACCAGCACTGCAGCAGAAATCACCCACCGGGCCCGCATCGGAACCGGATTGAATAAACGCTGTATGAATGATGATACAGAACCGGAATGCAGTTCTTTTTCCCGACCGATTCCCAGTGAGCGGGACAATGTTCGCCATTCATGATCCAGGTCCGGAAGGTCGGGCGGCATTGTGCTATCCGTCTCGCCCCAGACTTTTTCAAGTTCGTCAAAACATCGTTGATGCTCAACGGACTGTTTCAGCCAGACGTCAAGCTCGGCCCGCTCGTCACGGCTGATTGAATCAGTTAGTGATTTGCTGCAAAGCTGAAAATAATAATCGTCTGTATGTGTGCTGTTATCCATTGCCATTATTCTTTCCTTTCATAGGTCTATACGGACGAGTCTATAAATACCCTATCATTAACATCATTTTTTTTGAAATTCCTGAAGCTTTTTTCGTAACTGCTTTAACGCGTTAGACATGCGGCTCTCCACGGTTTTGACCGAAACCTCGAGTTGTACTGCAATCTCTGCATAAGTATAACCTTCGTAGCGGCCAAGAACAAACACTTCGCGCACCGGTTCCGGCAGATCAGTAATGGCGTTTTGCAGAGCTAACTGCAAATCAGAATGATCTTGATACGCTTCCGATTTCCGACGAGCCTCCTGTTGATATTCCTGTCGGGAGGATTGCCTGCGGTAAAAATCAATCAACTGCCGATCCGCGATCCGGAACAAGTAGGCTTTGCATCCCATCTCCGGTTTCAGGGTATGCCGGTGCATCCATAACTTGGCAAAAGCATCCTGAACAAAATCGCGCGCCTGCTCAGATGAGCGTATCCGGGTGTATACGAACGCATACAGAGGTTTATAGTAACGCCGGAATACGGTTTTGAACGCCGTCTCGTTTGAATCAACCAATGCAGCAGCAAGCTGCTCATCACTGGAGTTTTCCCATTTTTGTTTCAAATAACACCCTCTTGTGTTTCAGTTAAAATTTAAAGTATGATCGACCCAGTCAAGACCGCTATTCTGTTCTCGGTCATACATTTCTTCTTAAAGACAACGGTTATAATGAACTCGAACCGCTTATGGACATTAACAGTATATCCGGACGGACGTATCAGCTCAAACAGTACAACGGAAATTGCAGTTTGCATAATTCTTTCATTTCCGTTTCTCACGGTAAATTTTCTCCAGCTTTTCCAGCAATGCACGGTACATCTCGGGCCGCTGAGCCTCCAGCGTGCTTTTGGCATAGCGGTTCATATCCACATGGTTCCCCCAGGTGCTGCATGGATGCGCATAATTCCATTCAACCGGACCGCTGTCATCGGTGTAATAATTCGGCCGTTCCTGCGGAAACGGCTGCACAAACCGTCCCGCCCAGCTGGCCTGTGCGGGATTCGACAAATCATGACCAGGATCGATCACATAAAGCACAGTCGGCGTATCGCCAACGCGAAAATACTGCGCCCAGTCTTGATTCTTAACAACCTCCTTGATGTGCTGAGCCAGTGCCCCGTATTTAGACAGTTTTCCAAACATCTCTTTCGGTTCTTTACCGCTGAACATCCCCTCATAAGTCCAGTTGATCTCAAGCCACCACATATCTGTAAAGCGCGGATCATCAAAGATTTCATTCCTGCCGAATCCATTCCAGTTGTACTGCTCACAGGGTTTTTCAGTTTTTTCCCAGCTTTCCGGTATGTGAACGCGGTATTCTTCCATCATCAGATGTGTGCCGATGGTGATGACACGGATATTGTCCGATAAATCGGGATTTTGCCGCAACGCTTTACCAAAATTCACCATATTGCCCCAGATCAACACATAAAGCGGATTTGTCTGCACCGAAGCGGCTTTTACAAACAGCTGCATGGCATGATCAAAATCAATAGCCACTCTGTTTTTGAGTGAATCCGGTAACGGATATCCCTTTTCAGCGAGTTGAAAGGATTGGTAATCTTTATAATAGGATTTTAATGCCAATTCACATGCCTTATAACCCTGCGCTTCCCAGCGGTCCGGGACAATACCTTCGATGCGCAGTTCATCCGCATACCAGAGCAGATGCACCAGCGACTGCCGGTCATCCGGATCGCCGGCATCAATATTGATATCGGTAAACACAAACACGCGCGGACAATTGCAAGCCAGCCGTTCAACCGTGCATTGAGTCAGAAATAAAATAAAGAGACAGAATACTAGTCTTTTCAAACTCTTATCTCCAAGATTTGTCAAGTATAATGGGGTCGTTTTTTCAGCTAACATACAGAATTAAAGCGATTTTTGCAAAGCATTCATAGAATTTATGAATATTTATAATAAAAGGGCGCAATTTAACAGGATCAGCTCGTTCTGTTGGTTTCGTACATGGCTGTTTCCCCCGGAAAACTAAAAATTTATAACAAAATATAAAATACAGAAAAAACAAAAACAATATATAATCTGACGGGAAATAATCACCTCTGCAAAAGACCGCTTTCAGCAGCATCATTGCAAAGAGCAAAAGATGTGTTAATTTATATTCCCTGGAACCTGCCGTAGAAAATAAGCTTTGGAAACGGGTTTGGTGATGCCACTACCACAAAAATGGTATCATTTTTTCTGTACGTCTTTTATATTCGATATAGTTATTCCCAAACCATTCGATCAAAGCCTGTTCTTCGATTCGAATTCGATAAACAACGGATGGAATAGCCGCCAAAACGGCTCAGGCAATTCCGCCCCAGCTTCCCAGCTCAGTGGTATACCGATGAACAAACAGGACAATCCCAGATAGGCGGGATGACGCACAGTTTTGTAAATACCCCGGGTTACCAGTTCATGGGTATCCGATGTTTCCACGTGCACACTGTACTCCTGAAAGCAGTACGGGCCAGCACCCGAACCGCAATTCCGGTTACAATAAAAAGCATTCCAATCATTCGCAGTGAAACAAAGGTTTTATGAAAAAGTCTATTTTAAACACCATACGTCCAGAAATGAAAAAAGCATTGTTCCATACCAAATGATGCTGATCAGCCAAAAAGAGCCCTTTACCAGCTTTTTTCCGAATCCTGTTGTTGATAAAAAAGAGAAAAACCCCGTTCCACAACAGCCCAGCCGACAAATCCGCCGAATCCAAAATTTTCTGCAATGGTTATAAAATCCATAGAATCCGCAAAGCGCTAAAATTGAACCCGTTTTAATCAAACCGTGAATAGGATGCTATCCAAAAGGAGTTTCCGAAACACCCTGAAATCACAAGATGTCTGCTTCTCCGGCAAACATCTTGTGATCAAATGATTCTACTCTACTTTTCGTGACATGCCAATGTGAAAAATTCAGCCGGCGTCAGCTCTTATTCACCAAACTGCCACAACAGAAACGCCCATTCGTCCGCCAGTTCTTCCAGGTACTGCTGCCGGGTAGAGCCGATGCCGTGACCTGAACTGTAATCGACCCGGAACAAAATCGGATTGTCACTGCCGCTGGCCGCCTGCAGACGCGCTGTCATTTTTGCAGAATTCCAGGGTTCCACGCGCGGATCGTTCACCTTGACACCGTAATATTCGTCCACCACATTTTCAACGCGCGCGGCAGGCGGATTTGTATCCTTTGCCGGTGCCGACGCGATGAGGGATAAAAAGACGAAAACAAAAAACAGCACGAGTGCATACTTTATAACGGTTTCCCTTTCATAAGAGCTTTATTTTACATGCTAAAATAAAAAAAGATCAATGAAACCAATTAAAAAAACAGGGTATGCTTTTTTCCAACCGTATGGGAGCCTATTTGATTAGGTTCATGTCATCAAGAAATCATTTTTTCAAAAGGGGGAAGCATCCCCCTCGCTACAGCCAGGCTGTCTTCCGCTACCCCCTCTGTTTCCAGATCATGCTGATCTTGCAGCAACGCTGGTGCGGATATTTCATTGCAAAACAAACTTACCACGTCCGGCCTTTGAGCAGTTTTTCCCGCTGATATTCAGTCAGTTCTTCATCACGTTCCTGCAGCCAGCGGCGGAAATGCTCTTCTATCTCTTCCGTCCATTTGCTGTCAATCTGTCCCGGCGTGTATTCTCCCTGACGCAGCATCTGATGTCCGAATTCATCCCGCAGCCGGATAATTTCCGAAGTTTGTACAGTCTCCTCAACCAGATGCGCCGGTATGAAAATCACACCTTCTTCTTTTCCCAGAACCGCGTCACCCGGCATCACCGAGGCATGTCCGATTCGGATGGGTGAATTGATCCCCATAAGCATAGCGCCATCAAGATAAGACGGGTGCCAGCCGCGGTTGAAAATGGGAAAATCTTTAATTTTCTTCACGCCTTCGATATCGCGGGCGCCGCCGTCAATCACCACACCGGTACCGCCGGTTTTCACCCAGATCGAATTGGCCAGATTATCACCCAGATAGGTGCCGTCAACCACCTTGCCCATCAAATCCACCACAATAACGTCGCCGTCCGCCAGCGTATCGATGATCCAGGAATTCTGTGCGCCGATACGACCGTCTTTTTCGCCCTGTTCATCAATAACCGCATCCACATCCGGACGCTTTGGATGAAAACAGGCCGTAACCGCACGTCCGGTCAATACCGGCTCGTTTTCGGTGATCACCCAGTCGCCTTCAAACTGATTGTGAAATCCGTGTCGCCGACACACAGCCCAGGCTTCCTCAATGGATACGCTCTTTAAGCGCTCCAGAAGCTCATCTGCCACCCTGGGACGTCCGTCCGGAAAACGTTCCCCCTCCCATTGGGGGGTATATTTGATAATATCCTCTTTTGAAAACACGCCGACCTGGGCGTAAAGTGACTGTACAATAAATAAACCTGCCATCAAAATAAATATCAATCGTTTCAATAACATACCAACCTCTCCGTTTCGATTAATGATTTGCACGAATTTATGTCAGATTACGTCTGCGCATTCTCTGCAGACGGCTCCACAGCCGGTCCCAGGATTCCTCGTCATCCCATTCCGGTGTGGGTGCAAAATACTGATCGTCACCTTTTAAATGCTTTTTGATGGCTTTTTCGTTGAGTTCAATACCCAGGCCGGGACCATTCGGAACAGGCACATAGCCGTCCTGAACCAGCGGTTTGGGCACGCCGGTCACAAGATCGTCGTACCAGTCGTCATCCACGTTATGATGTTCCATCACCAAAAAGTTCTCCGTAGCCGCCGCACAGTGCACAGATGAATACATTGTGACCGGACTTCCGGCCATATGCAAGGCCATGGCAATGCCATGCTCCATAGCCAAATCACCGATCTTTTTGGTTTCCAGCAGACCGCCGGACGAAGCCAGATCCGGATGACAGATGGCAATGGCTTTTTTCTCAAACAAATCCATAAAGCCGTCTTTGAGATAAACATCCTCACCGGTCAGGATGGGCGTGTCGCAGGAATTGCGCAGCATCACATACTGATCCGTGTATTCCCAGGGTACCATATCCTCATACCAGGCCAGATTAAACTCATCCAGCGCCTGTGCTATTTTAATACAGTCTTCAACCGGAAAATGACCATAATGATCGGTTGCAATGGGGATTTCCCAGCCGACAATATCGCGCACCGCCGCGCAATAGTCCTTTAAAATGGATAGCCCCTTGTCCGTGATGCGGATACCGGTGAACGGGTGCTTGACCTGAAAAGTCTTGGTCATGCCTTTCGGCGCCGTGATGGTTCCCGGGATATCACGCAGCAGCCGGATACCCACATCCATTTTTAAAAACGTATAGCCGATATCCATGCGTTCTTTGAGTTTCTTACCCATTTTCACAGGATCATTTAGGGTGGGCGTATCGGTATACACCCTGATCTTGTCGCGGAATTGTCCCCCGAGCATCTGCCAGCAGGGCACATTCCAGGCTTTCCCGGCCAGGTCCCAGCAGGCCATTTCAATGGATACGACTCCCCCGGCCTGTCTGGCGTGATGCCCGAATTGTTTCAGTTTTCTGAATATTTTGTCAACGTTACAGGGATTCTCACCCAAAATCCGGCTTTTGAGCATCAAAGCGTAGGTCGGACTGGAGCCGTCGCGCACTTCACCGTATCCGCTTATCCCCTGATTGGTATCCAGACGCACCACATAGCGCCGCCATCCCGGTCCCATACGCACGATGCGCAAGTCGGTGATTTTAAGATCAGAGGGCTGCGAATTTGTGTTGACCCGGGCCTTGACTTCCTGTGCATCCGCATCGGTCACGAATCTTCCGGCTGCCGCCGTTGCAGCTGCGCCTATACCGAGCCGTTTCAGCATATTTCGACGATTGATCATGGTTCTCTCCTTTCGGACTATGAACATATACTTTTTTTATATCAACCCATCAGAACATATTCAGGATTCAGTCTTGATCGTTTTATCCTGTTCAGACTCTTGAGGTTTGGCCGGTTTGCGGTGCCACCAGGTGGACAACATGGATCCTGAAATATTCATCCAGGGACCGAATATGGCCGGGGCCAGGGCGGCATTGGCGCTCTTGAGCACCGTCATGGCCAGACCGGACGCCATGCCGCCGTTCTGCATGCCCACTTCAAAGGCTACGGTACGACACGAACTTTCATCCAGTCGAGCAGCTCGCGCCAGCCAGTACCCCAGAATATAACCGATAAAATTGTGCAGAATCGCCGCGGCAATCAGCGCCAGTCCCACGGACAGCAGTTTTTCACTGGACCGGGCGGTAATAATGCCGATAATAAAACAGATACCGGCCATGGAAACAACAGGCAGCACTTTGTCCATCCAGTTTTCCGGTCCGTTGAACAGCGCATTGATCACATATTTTGCCAGCGCCACCACACCAATCAATGCAAATCCGATAATCGAGCCGTTACGCAGTGCAGCCAATGCGCCCCAGAATTCAGCGCGAATTAAAATACTGACCAAAGCGACTGCCAGGCCGATAATCCCGATCAGCAGCAGCCATTTCCCGCGTTTGACAAGCGCGCTTTTACCATACAGGATTTGATTAGCAAAGAGTCCGGCCAATATGGGTACAATGATCATGTTTAAAATCGAAAGCATCATGGCGACAAAATCGATGGGCACCAGGCGTCCTGCCAGGGTTTCCATGAGAAACGGCGTGGCCACCGGGGACAGGAGCGTGGAACAAGAGGTCATGGTGACGGACAATGCTACATTGCCGCCGGCGAGAAAAGTCATTAAATTGGACGCCACACCACCGGGACAGGAGCCGATGAGGATCACGCCGGCCGCGACCTCGGGTTCAAAACCGAACAGGGTCGCAATGCTGAGGCCGGCCAGAGGCATGATGGAAAACTGCAGCACAATACCCAGCAGTATGGGCCATGGCATGGTGAACACCCGGGTAAAATCTTTGACGCTTAATGTTGTGCCCATACCGAACATAATGATCTGGATGAGCGGTACAATGAGAATGCCGAGATCAAATCCGAACCAGGAGCCGAACGCCGCCGGATACAGCAACGACGCGGACACGAACACAAACACCCAGGCGGTGAATGCGAATTTTTTCAAAAAATGATGCTGATGGAAATACAAGGCAAGACAGACGAAAAAACCGACAACAAAAGGGGGGGCAAGAGGTATATCCGTAAAAGCCCACAGCAGCAAGGCGATGAGCAAAAACATAACGGCTAACAATCCGGCAATGCGTCGTAAATTCAGCTGTTTCATATCATATCCCTCGGTTTATGCTATCGTCTGAACAGGATGCGAAACGTTCTGTTTTCTTGACACAAAAAAGACAATATCAATATAATAAAAATATGGGACAATATTCAAATAATTTTTCGAGTTCAGCATCCACGATGCTGGCGTGCAGGATCCAATAATCATGAAATAGCAATCATTCGGTATTTTGATATGATTTCAATATCTTTTACCGGATTCGCCGTTGCAGTTCGCGCCGTTTGTCGTGTTCGCTGTTCAAAGAAAATCAGCAACGAACAAGACGAACAAAGCATTTAATGATTAACAAAGAATAGCATCACAGGTAAAAAATTGAATGTCTTTTGTTTTATTGTGCCGCCCCCCTCGTCGCACAGTCGGCAACGATACGATGAGACGATGCTTTAAAACACAATCTCCGCCAGCACCGGCATGTGGTCGGAGGGCAAACGACCGTTAAAGGTATCCGAAAGCGTCCCGTGATTGATAACCGTACCGCCGGTGATGAAGATATGATCGATGGGCGGGGCTGTTTCTTGTAACGCTGAAAACCGGAATGCGGTAAATGTGCGGGTCGGGCCGTGATGTGGATAAACCGCCAGCGCCTTGGTATCGCTTAATTTTTGCCCCGACATTTGAGCCGGATTGCCGGTCAGGATTTCATAGGGTTTGGAATCCGGATCGGCATTGAAATCACCCGCCACGATCACGGGTAAATCATGGCTCAGGATTTTGATTTTCCGCAGCAGCAATGTGGCGCTTTCCCGGCGCGCCGTTTCCGCAATATGATCAAAATGGGTATTGAAAAAGAAAAATACTTGCCCGGACTGTTTATCTCTGAATTGTCCCCAGGTCACGATGCGATTGTAATCGGAATCCCAGCCTTTGCCCGGTGTGTCCGGATGCTCGGACAACCAGAAGGTCGAGTGATCGAGCAGTTCGAAGCGTTCTTTCCGGTAAAATACCGCGCAAAACTCGCCTGCTTTATCGCCGTCATCGCGGCCCACTCCAAACCAGGCATAGTCCGGCAAACGATCTGCCAAATCATGCACCTGTCCGATCAGCGCTTCCTGGGTGCCGACGATATCAGCACGATGAAAGCGGATCATCCCCGCCACCAGATCCTTTCGGTTCGGCCAGGCATTGATACCGTCGGATGCCACATTCAGCCGGACGTTAAAAGTCATGGCCCTTGTTATAGCTATATCCTTTTCACTCGCAAAGGTCATAGCAACCAATCCCAAACAAATCATGAATAGAAAAATATGTAATTTCAATTTCAACTCCTTTTAAATAATGGAAATCGATGGACTCCTCATCATTCGACCCATCTGATTGCAAATCAGGCAGATTTAATCCGTACCAGAACCACCAGAATGAATATGAGGAGGACAATAAAAACAAACCAAAGCCTCGCGGCTTTTGAGCGGGTACGCGTCGGGATAAATGTCATATATGTCAGATCATTGTACGCATGTCCGAATTGAAACTTGCAACAATTTACACACTGGCCTGCATTATTGTAATTTTCAAATCCGCATTTCGGATAAATTATAATTGACCGACATGGTCTTTGTGGTTGCTGATAATAATATGTAAAAGAGTGTCATAATTTTTTGATTTTTTATTATTTATATACACTCCAACAGTACGTACTGCAGTACGTACTCTTTGTTCTTTGCAAAGCCGTATTTACATGATGCAAAAAAAGCCGTCCGGCAAGACCTGAACACCAACGGGCGGTTAGCTCGCTTTTATTTCTTTTTTTAAAATATTCTTGAACCGCGTTACCGAAATATAACGATCCGCCAGTAATTTGCCGTTATAGACAAGATTGAATGTCGCATACAGCGAAGGCGCTTTTTGGGCTTGCTTTGCTGTTTTGATTTCAATAATATGGGGCTCCAGATGTTCATTGGCCAGAACCGGCTTGACTTCTTCCATAAACCGCGCAACCCAGGGACATTGTTTCGAATAAATGATATTCAATCCCTGATAAGAGTTCAACACCGACTCCCAGTCGTTGATGTGCGGCAGCGGTCCCTTGTCGAATGTCTTGACCAGCAGCTGTTCCTTTCCGGATTCTTCAAGCAGTTCATAACCGCGCTTGACAAATATCTCCCGGTTGGCCATAAAGGCTTTGTCACTGGTTAATACAGCAACACCGTGCATATCTTTGGCATCCCGCTCCACTTCGGCGATCAGTTCAGCGCCCAGACCCTGATGCTGATACTTTTTGCCGTTGGTCCACAGACAATGGATGAACATATAGCCGTTTGCCTGAACCGAGCGCCAGCAATATTCGCCGGGGACGTATTCGATAAATCCGACCGGTTTCTTTTCCTCCTCGATGAACAGCAATTTGATGCGCAAACCGTTTTTAAACTGTTGGTCCAGCCATTCGATCTTTTTGTGGTAAAACTCGTGCTTGGGATTGATAAAACAGATCACCTGCGGATACTCGGCCAGATTTTCAGCGGTGACGTTGACGATTCTGGTTTTCATGATTGATCTATCCTTTTTCATCCTGTTCAATGAATGTATGCTTTGTTACAATGTCAGCTTTTTCCATCCGGTTGATCGCAGTAAAATCAGCAAATGACGAATGGGCGGTCAGAAACCACTCGCCGGATTCATAATCGAGCACATCCTGTTTTGTCGACAGCCAGTAAAAATTGATCAGGGGCGTTTTGTCTGCAGGCGTTTTCAGTCGCAAATCCAGAAAATAAATATTCTCACAGCATTGCACCACCGGAAGCGAATACAGTCTGTATGACTGATTTGCTCCGATACGGATTTCTATGGTTTTGGCAAACAGTTCCCTGCCGTCCATCGCGAGCATGCGGATTTCGGCCGACAGGTCCTCAACGGCCTGTAAATAATCATTAATCAGATAGATGCTGTGATCTTTATAATGGTACACCAAATTCAGGGGCCGACAGCCGTTTTTCGCCCCGTAAAAAGCGCCGTTGGGCATCAGATACCAGTCGTACAGCTGCCAGAGCATCCCGGGCATGGCTGAATTCAGCATCCACTGGATAATTCCCGTTGCATTGGATCGATTGACATGAAACGCCTCAAACATGGCACGCATGGCTTCATAATTGGCCATTTGCGCTTTAAACGCGAACGAACCGATGTCTGGTCTGAGAGTTGTTCCGCCTGCATCACCCGCATATTCATGGTGTAAAGGTCGGGTTCACCCAGATGAACCGGCCACCAGATCCGGGGGTATTGATATTCAAATCCGCATAGTCGGATGGGTGAAAACAAAGTTTCCGCGTTTCGTTCGGCTGCAGGGAAAATTCCTGATTCAAGACAATGTTTTCGATCTTGATTTCAGCCAGACCGGACACGGGCTCTTGCGCATGATTGGTGATCTCGGCCGAAACGGTCAAAGCCGCCGTTTCCAGGGTTTCAACATCCAGATCCGATTTGACAAACCCGTTTTTCAGGGACACGGCGCCGGATTGCAGCAGTTTGACCGGCCGCCAGATGCCCATATTCTGATCCGGAGGCCAGGGATTCCAGTCGACAAAGCCGATGCTTAAATCACCCGGTTGAGGCGGAAAAACCTCGAGCGCCAGCGCGTTTTCGCCCTGTTGCAGATGTTCCGTGACCTCAAATTCAAACATCCGGAAACAACCCTGCACCTCGTTGAAATCCGCGATACAGACGCCGTTGAGCCATATATTTGCTTTATCATTCAGTCCCTCGAAAATTAACCGATAATAGTGTGAATCATCTATGGCATCGAGAAAAAACGTTTTCCGGTACCACCAGGAAACCTTGAAGGGTTCGACTGAAATGTGATCCAGATTATCACTGAAATACACGTTTCTGTAGACCTTGTTTCTCACCAGCGCCGCCATGACGGTGGACGGGATGTCTGTTGGCAATGCATCTTTAACGTCGAATCCGGGCAACGACACTCTCTTTTTGTCCGATTCAAGCTCACGGGACGAAAAGAGCAACCAGCCTTTTAAAATGTTAATTTCGTGCATAGAGATATCCGTTTCCGGGCGTTTTGCTACCCCCGGCCGGTGACCGTGGGGGGTCTGCCTTCCCCGGCCCCGATACCTGCGAGTGTTGTTCATATCCTCAGGAGATGGATTCTCCATCTATCCTGCGCGTGGATAAAGTCGATATCATCGCAAAAAGATGCCTTGAAATAATACCGTTAAATCGCAATTCTGTAAACAGTTTTCACCTGTGCCGGTTATCGAGGATAAACCGTACTGAATATACGGTTTTTACGGTTTGTGTTCAAGTAACAAAAGTTAAAAAAAGTAATTGCATTTATTTCTGTTGTTTCATAGATTCTTTCAAGGACAATTATCTGCATTTAAATTCTCCTTCCTTTTTGCAAAATGCTCTTTATATGGACCTTTGATTGATAATCTGTCACACAGGCGCGGATTCAAGTTTACGATATCAATAACTAGACATTAGAATATTCGGTTCTTTGATTACGGGAGCAGAATCATGAAAAAAGTAACAACATTTTTAATTTTCGTCTGCTTTATTCAATGCTGTTTATTGATTTCAACAGCAAACAGTCAGGAGAATAAAAGCCACATCTTTTCTAAAAGTTCCGATCCACCCTCCGCTCTTAAAAAATCATTCAGCACACACATGATAAATAAAGACAGCACCAATGAGCTATACTGGTTTTATAATCCCGAATTCAGAACAATCGGTATTGAATATGAAGAATCCCGGGATTTTTTCTGGACTGTACACGAGACCCAATCGAGCAGTCACTCCCCGACCATCTTTTCACTGGATTATGTGGGTGATACGGTATGCGTGATTATCGACACCCTTTGCCTCTCGGAAATTAATCCGGGTTGGCCCTGGCAGCTGGACAACCGCACGGGCATCGATGTTATGCCAAACGGTAATCTGCTCTTACCGGATTATAATGGAGATTTATCCTATGCCGATGACAATATTGTCGAAATCAGACCTGACGGCACCATTGTCAATGCCTGGGAAATGGATGATGAAGTGGGCAGCAATGACTCGCGGGACAACAGTGAAATTGACAGTATCATCGATATTGCCGTGATTGCGGCCAACGATGACTCGATTCACGCCTTTGTCACCGCCGCCTATGATGACTGGCGTGTTTATGAAATTGTACTGTTCCGCACCGGCGAATGGTGGACCCCGAACAGCTGGTACACGCTATCGGTGGACTCGAATTTAGGCTTTTCTGAAAAAGATGACAATCTCGGGATTGATGTAATCGGGGATACAGTTGTGATCTCCAGCTGGGATCATCTAAGAGCCGATTTCTACGATGTGAATTTCAATTTTATCGATTCCTTAAGAATGTACGGTGAACACAATGGCGGTTATCACTCGGGGATTTGTTTTATACCGACGAATGATACACTCCAGGCCGGTGCAACGGACTTTTCGTCAGACCTTAGCGCCGTACACAACACAAACTTTATCCTGAATTCTCCTCCCGAGATCAGTGATATCCCGGATCAGACAGGGCAGGAAAATTCAGACATAGGTCCGCTGGATTTCAGTGTCTTTGATACACAAACGGATGCCTATTCACTGATCGTCACTGCATCCTCAAACAACCAAACCTTGATTCCGGATGCGAATATAAGCCTGGGCGGCAGCGGAGAAGACAGATCCATTACCCTCACCCCGGCTGCCGATCAAAGCGGTGAAGCAGTTATTACCGTTACTGTGGAAGACGGAGGCGGTCTCACGGCATCGGACGAATTTGATGTGACCATTTATGCCACGGCTTCCAATATTTATATTGATCCCGCAGCAGGAGAGGATGATGGTGCACGCGACGGTTCCTCGAGTGAGCCGTTTGCCACACTCAGTTATGCCGAATTTCGTGCAAGCGACGGCGACACCCTGAATCTAAGCGGCACCCTGACTGCCGACGGCATAGCTACAGACCACAAAGGTGTCGAGATTACAAAAAATCTTTTGATTCGCGGCGAGGCTGCTGATCAGACTGTTATGCAGGGACATTCATCGAGTGCATCCAGTTCCGACCGGCGCTGCCTGACCATTGCTGCCGGGAACTCGGTAACTGTGAGAGATATGACCCTGCGTTACGGGAATGGCGGCACCACGGGCGGCGGGGCAGTGCTCAACAATGGATCACTCACCATTGAAAACTGTATTATCACAGACAATATCACAACCGGCGCATCTAATTACGGCGGCGGTATCTATAACAGCGGAGTATTGTCGGTCATCAACAGCACCGTCAAAAACAACACCTCGGGCGCCAGCGGCGGGGGTATCTATTCCGCTCAGGATATAACGGTAAAAAAATCCACGATATCCGGTAATACAGCCGCATCCGACGGCGGAGCTCTGGTATACAGCGCATCAGATGATAATCTCAACCTGACCTTAACCAACTGCACGATTTCCGCCAACACCGCCACATCAGGTAACGGCGGCGGCCTGCATATCAGCGCCGGAGGAGCCTATACAGCTGCGGCGACCATCACAAATGCCACAATCGCAAACAACACCTGTGGCGGCAGCGGTAACGGTATCTATGAAGAAACAACGGCTGCATCGGCGACTGTGAGTTCTGCTTATACCAACACCATCCTGGATAACACCGGCAGCAGCGGTAATTATGCGCAAAGCGGCAGCGGAACGCACAACCTCAGCCGCAATTACAGCATCTGCCGGGATGCCAGTATGCCTGCAGCCGGAACCGGCAATCAAAACAACACAGAATATCGTCCTTGGACCACTGGCAGATAACGGCGGTGATACTCAAACTCATGCCATATCAGGAGACAGTCCGGCTGTGGATTCCGGAACTGAAAAGGGTGTCCCCAACACCGATCAGCGCGGATACGTCCGTCCCCAGGCCCTGGGTTACGATATCGGAGCATTCGAACGCGTCCCGAAAGTATATTTTGTCAATTCCAGTACGGGATCCGATGACGCGGCACACGACGGATCGTCGCTGCTCCCCTGGGCAAGCATCAGCTATGCCATCAGCCGATCCAAAGTCGGGAACGGTGATGTCATTAATATCAACGGAACCTTCACAGGCGAGGGGTCTGCGATCGACGGCATCACGGTGAACAAATCACTGACCCTGCAGGGACAACCGTTAACCGAAACGATTGTTCAGGCACATGCCACAGACGCCGCGTCTGCGGACCGGCGCTGTTTTACAATTGCCGCGGGCGCGGTAGTCACTTTACAATTTTTGACGATTCAAAACGGTAATCCCGGATCGAATAACGGCGGCGGTATTCTCAACAGCGGCAGATTGAATATTGAAAGCTGTACTCTAAAAAACAATATTGCAGTGAACGGAGGCGGCATCTATTCCGAGACCATACTGCAGACCAGTTATTCCACAATATCAGGCAACACAGTTAGCGGCAATGGCGGTGGCATTTATACATATCTCTCAGATCCACAGTCGGTGAGCAGCGGTATTGATCCGGCAGGAGATATTCATTTTGGAATGGTTAATTGCACGGTCGCAAATAACAGCGCAGGCTCTCTGTCTGGTAACGGCGGCGGTTTTTATATGCACGCCAGCTCTGTAACCAGGACGACTCTATTGAACGCCAGACTGATCAATGTCACACTGGCGGACAATACATGCGGAAGTTCCGGCTCGGGAAGCGGTCTTTATCGCCTTGCAGAGACCACCTCGGAATCGTCACAGACCCATTTGTGGATCACCAACTGTATCATTTCAAATGGAACGAGCAACAATTATGCGGACGGCACATCCGGCTCAAATGCAGGCCATAGCCTTGACCGGTTTGCCACATTATGCCGGGATGCGAGCATGGACACTGTAAACTCGGGTAACCTTAACAATACAGATCCGCAGCTGTCAATTCTTGCAGATAATGGCGGCAATACCCGCACCATGGCACTGCTGGCAACCAGTCCGGCTATTGACAGCGGCACCGAAAACGGAATATTACACCAGACAGATCAACGCGGGCTTTCGCACGTAAATGAACCGGACATGGGCTCTTATGAATACGGGTCCTTTACTCCCCTGCTGGTTGAGACTAAAATATTTCTGCAGGGCGCCTACAATAGCACAGCAGAGGAAATGAATACATCCGTATCTGTCCCCATCCGCTCACCTTATCAGGAGGATGAGCGCACTGTGAGTTCAGTTCCGGATGATATTGTAGATTGGGTGCTGGTTGAACTGCGTTCTACAACGGACGGTGCAGCAGTGGCATCAAAAAGTGCATTTTTACGCAAAGACGGGCTTGTGGTTGGGGATGACGGGACGACGACCGCCATTGAAATGACCGCAGCGCCGGGGAACTATTATCTTGTCATCAAACACCGCAATCATCTAACAGTCATGAGTGATGAAAAACATACACTGAGTGTCGGATTATCAACACTATATGATTTTACAATGGATGAAAGTTCGGCTTTTGATAAATATTATGGCGGTGATGCTGCTGTACTTGAAACCAGTGTTTATGGAATGTACGGCGGTGAAACCAATAATACCGGCACAATCACTACGGCAGACAAGGCGCCTGTTGTGAATGATTTGAATAAATCAGGTTACCATACAACAGATACCAACTTTTCAGGTACGATTACAACAGCTGACAAGGCATTGATCGTGGAAAACCTGAACAAATCCACTGCGGTCAACTAGAATACCTGTGGGCGAGGAGAATATTATGAAAAGAACATTCAAACGATTTTCGATTGTATTGATAGTTGTGCTGACTATGGCATCTACTGTTTTTTCACAGATCACCGTACAGGTGTATATAGAAAACGCTCAGGTCAACAGCGGAACATATTCATGGGAGATTCACTTTAAGCCATTATCCGGTTGGATAGAGGATGGCGGCGGCGAGAGTTACCTGGCGGAAGCTTCTTATTATTTCAACTATAACAATGCGGCATTATCCAGATCCGGTAATCACCTATAGCAATCCTCTATGTGACGGCAGTCATTACACCTCAACCACCGGCATAACAGCCGGAAAAGTGTATGTATCGCAAGTGGCAAAATTCAACAGTGAATCACAGTTTATCCAGGGAACAAAGTATCATATGTATACCGTCGAGATGGATATCACTGACAACAGCGCGACTTCCGGACTGGATTGGGATCACCTCAACAACACCGGCATCGAAAATGCCGCAGGGGATGTGGCTGATGCCAATGATATCACCTTCTCCGGCAGCGGTGATATTTCACTACCCGTTAATTTATCTGCGTTTTCTGCGTTATGTACATTAAACGGAATAAAGTTAAAATGGACATCAGAAAGTGAAATCGACAATCTGGGCTATATCCTGGAAAAAAAATTAGGGGATACAGTGCAGTGGCAGACAATTGCATCCTACAAAACCCATCCCGAACTGATCGGACAAGGCAATTCTTCCTCATATGCAAATTACACGTTTACGGATATCAATATATCCACAGGAGATGTCTATACGTATCGTCTTTCAGATGTCAATACAAAAGGGGAACAAACGGTTTTGGGAACAACCAAAGTCACAGTGACACAGGACATTCTCCCCAAAGTCACAGGTCTATTACCCGCCTGGCCGAACCCGTTCAATCCGGTAACCAGTATCAAGTATCAACTTTCTTCATCGGAACAAGTCAATCTAAAAATCCTTGATATTATGGGTCGTACCGTGAAATCCCTGGTGCAAGACAAACAGCAACAGGCAGGCAGTTACACGCTGACCTGGAGCGGAAAAGACGCCCGGGATATAAAAGTATCAAGCGGTGTTTATTTTGTTTTACTGCGCGCTGGAAAGTTTACAAAATATCAAAAAGTGTTACTGGTTAGATGATTCAAAAAAGATTGGACCAGCATAATATGTTTATCAGTATGTCCGGCATTCATGTATTTCGCTTAACCGTAACACTCGGAAAAAAAAGCTGTTCAAGGTAAAGACACCGCTTTGACAGAATGTACCATTTTACGCAGTTTTTTTGACATTTCTTCTTCATCGTCCGGTTCCACAACCCTTTGACGGGCATACTCAGCCGTTGCCTGCAGCATCTCCATCAGCTGCTTGGCTTCCAGAGGGGTCATTCCGGTTGTTTCGATACCCTGTTCGATTTCGTTCAGATCATGACGAATGGCATGCATCGTTTTGCTGACTTTTTGCTTATCCGGTTTTGCAGTCTCGGGCGGAGGCGCCATCAGATCGGTTATAATCAACCCGTTTTCCTTTTCCCGCATATACGTCTTTTTTAGCACCTGTTTAATCTGTCCGCCGAATGACATTCCATAGGGTTTGACAACACCATCATAAACAATTCTACCTTTAAACGGCAGTAGAACCGTTTGCAGATAAACCGGCAGCGGTTTGCCCTGAAGAATTGTCTCAAACGGCTCGCCGAGCGCCAGCACAGCGTAAACCCTTTCATCCTTGATGAACACCGCATACTTTTTAAGCAGCCGCTCGACGAAAAATTCACCGGATATAAACTGTTTCCATGAACGGATAATTGACACCTCTTCTTCACCAAACCCGAAGGGATTTTCAGCTGCGAACTCATCAATAATATCAATATGTTCGAACAGCCAGTCCCGGACAACTACTTTCTGTAATTGAGTGGTATCCAGAAAATCGTCAAAACTTTCCACTCCGTCAATCAGATCCTGGGTCTGACTGATATAATACTGCAGGGGCAGCATTAACTGAAAAAACAGCCTTGCATCGTTTTCGGATAATTTCATAATTCCTTTTTAAATGTTGTTGGGCTTTTTATTTAGAGCATCGTAAAAATATAACAATTGAAAGCCAGAAAATAAAGGTTTTATTGATAAATCACATAAACACCGCTGCCCGTCCCGATCCACAGGTTATTTTCAGAATCAAATGCCAGTTCAGAACCTGATGAGATGGGAATATCGGCCTGTTCATTCACGGTCCAGCAATAGGCGCGTTCTCCGGGTGACAGATAAATGGATTCAACCCGGGCGGGTTTGAAATCAGGTGCCGTTTCTTTCATGCGTTTGGCAAACTGATGTCTGAGAATTTTTCGGTATCCCCGGCGCATTTTTGCTTTCTTTATGTTTCAAATTCAGATGAGACTGAAATACAATTAATCCTGAATTCAAAATTCAGTTACAAACACGTTTTTGACTCGTTCACTCTACGACCCCTGCTGAACTCCCGGTATACCCCGCCTCTGATCCGTATCATGCACATCGTAAAGAACAACCCCGTTCGTGCTCCGCCGTTTAATGGTTTTTTTATTTAAACATTTTTACCGAATTTTGCAAGAAAATATTTTATTATTCGATAATAGATCAATCCCGGCAAACGTGAATGTTTGTTTAGCCGCTTCGAATGACAAATACATTCGAATTTTCTGCAAACAGCAGCAGGTTTGCCGCGCCCATGCGATCGCCGACCCGGGCATAACAGGTGGTTGACAGTCCGGCAATACCGCCTCCGACGATCATCATACTCTTTCCCATGTCTTCTGTGATTAAAATAGCGTCAAATCCCTGCAGATCGTGAACGCTGCAGCAGCATTGACCCCATGCTGTGCGTTTTATTCACCGGATTCCTGATTATAGATGACCGGCATACATCCCTGCCAGCGTGACCAGAGCTCGTCACGGGTGATCAGATCAGCCATAAAATGTCCCACGTTGATGCGGCTGGTGGCGCCGGCATTAAAAATGGCGCTGCGTATCGGCGATTCGTACACCTTGTACTCTGATACCGTGTTTTCATCGATCAGGCTGTCCGGACGAACAACCACCCATTCGATCTTGTCATCATCTTGACCCACTTTTGTACGCAAATAATCCGCTGCGGTTTCATTGTCCCCATGCGGCGGCAGCAACAGGCGAATCAATCCGACAACCCATGTTTCCCCGACAGGAATCGTTTCAAGCTCAGGATTTTTATATCCAGCGGTGTTCATGAGCACAAATTTGACCGGCTTTGGCGGATGATTGGCCCGGATCGCGTCGCATAACCGGCGTACTGCATCGGCTACAAGTCGGCGCGGCCGGCCGTACATACCTTTGAAACTCAGGTTATGTCCCAGACAGGACACCACGGCATCACAGGATTGCGTATGCCGGATCAGTTCATCATCATCCAGATCCAGGATCGGCGCATGAATAAGGGTGATATGGGGGTGATTGCGAACCGCATCCGGCAATTTATCAGCAGACCGGACGATTGCCCGCACACAATGTCCGCGATCCAACAGCTGTTTGACCAGCCACCGCCCGGTTGCGCCGGTGGCGCTGGCGACGAGAATGTTCATATGCTTCCTCCTGAATTGTCTAATCTCAAATTCTGTAATTTGTTATAATCCGGATCAAAGAACAAACATTTTTTTGTAATAAAAGACACAGATTCTATAATCCGGGTTATTTGATCAACAGCATTTTTTTGCATTGAACGTGTTCCCCGGCATCCAGCCGGTACAGATATACCCCGCTGGTCAAGTCTCTGCCCTCAAATAAAACAGCATGAGCCCCCGGTACGAACAGGCCGTCCACCGGAGTCGCTATGTTTTGACCCTGCATATTGAAAATTTGCAGTTTTACATACTGCTGACGGGGCAACGAGAAACGAATGGTTGTAACCGGATTAAACGGATTGGGAACATTCTGCTGCAAATGAAATCCGGATGGCACTGCAAAATCGGCAACACGGGAAACCGGTGAGTTTGAAAGTTTTAACGTGGATTTCATGAGCATAACCGTATATGGATTCCATGTGGACAGGGTGTAATACAGAGTGGTGGTGGAATCGGTTCCGGTTGCCAGTTCGTCAAATTGATACGGTCCGTATTCACCGACGAGTTGTGAGATTTTCACCGTACTGCCGGTAACATATTCGACCTCTGGCGTTTGTGACACTACAGATGTCGCAAGAACAATTGAAAACAGAATAAAAATGGATTTCACGGGGGCTCTCCTCATTATATTGTGATGATAGCATGCTTTGCGTTTTCAGACAAATATTTTCCTGCCAATCATGCGTCAATAAACGCGTTTGCCCCCTCCTGTCCCCTGTTTTCAATAGTAACACTTGCATCCGGAGCTTTTGTCAATTTACCGATGGATCACTCTTGAATCAAGGCTTTAAACTGTGGGCAGATCAGGCATGCCGCCATATTTCACAACACGTTCCGGCTTGCCGCATAAGACAAAACTGTTATTCATGTGATCCCGTTCATCCAGTCCAATACGCCTAAAGATATCGGCCCAGTTATCCAGATTTGCATATTCCCTGACTTTATTCGTAACAGGTTCATTTTCCCATTCAGGATGTTCGTCCACAAATTGTGCATAGACGTGTTCAGCATGATCCTCAAATTCTGCATTGAACAGAAACGCTCTGCGAATGCTCACCAGAGCCACAAGGCGCGTCAGGATAACATAAACAGTAACCATAACAAAGGGGAAAACAGGGAACAGATACCAGGGCTCTTTTACGCCATCTTTTTTCATTTTCTCATCAATGACCATCAGGTGCCAGAATTCGTTGTCCTGCGCTTCTCGACTCCAGTTTAAAATATTGGATGCTTCTTGAACCAACTCTGAATTTCGGTAGCATCGTGTCATTCGAGCGTACTGGCGAATTTCCCAGGATCGGTAAGGGATGCTTGCCAGCATCTCTATGAGTTTGGCCTTGGCCAAGGTAATTTTTTTACCGGTGATCAAGTCCATAGAAAAGAAAAAGGCTTTTGCCGCAAGCGAATAGGGATATCGGGGTCTCTCTCTGGATGCGTGTTGTTCTTTCTTTAGATTGACATTCATATTCTCGGGTCTCCTTGTACTCATTGAACATGATTAACCCATAGTGAGCTTTACTATTTACTCATTTTCATGCAAAAATGCAAAGATAAAGTTAAAGCATCTATTCCCCACACGTTCCCACCCTGCATTACCGGAACGATTATTCTTCTCCAGGAACTCTACTCGCGAAAGAACCATTTATCAAACAGGGGGTCGTAGCGCAGCAGATAAATCTCGTCATCCGTGGTTCGAACTTTGAAATAGTACAAGGCAGGTCGGCTCGAGTCGAGTCCGCCTTCGTACCATCGATCCTGTATGTCGGTGATTTTGACGCGGCGGTCCTGAAAAACAAGAGCTGTCGGAGCCTCATTGGCTTTGCTGCCGCTGTAGCGCTCGACCTGGATGCGTTCCCATAACAGATTGAGCTGTTTAATTGTGGACTTTTTGATAGCCATGGTTCTGCTTTATATCCGGATTTGAGAATCAAGGTCTACACTCTCAAATTCTGGAGACCTATTCTCTTGTTTCCCACTCTTTCTCTTTTGTCGGACTTTTGGTTTTTAGCTCTTTGTTGATGATCCGCGCGATTAATCGCTGGGCTTCTGTTTGGGGATGGATACCATCAGCGGCATAATAGTCCCAGACAGGCCGCAGTCGGCTATAAACATCAATAAACGGGCAATGCGTTTTTTCAGCGATTTTTTTAAAGCGTGGATAAAGCCAGGCAATACGTTCAGCCCCGCCGTGATATTTTTCACGCATTATTTTATCTTTTCCCTGGGGCGGAGGCGAGATCAGATAAATATCAGGATTCGAAACCTTATAAAGCGGATGTTGTTTTATGCAATTGATCAGTGTTTCCATATATTCAGGAACTTTGTGCAGTCGTTCATCAAAAACCGCTTTGCAGTCGTTTGTGCCCAGCATGATAAGAATCGCATCAAGACCGTCAAGCTGTTCATAGGCATCCTCGATATAAGTGTTGATATTGCGAAGCGTGTTTAATTTCTGATCGCCCAGATTATCAAAACCGATGGTATTTCCAGAGATACTGGTATTGTAAATAAAATCATTATAACGCATCTTTTTCAATTGATTAACCCAGCCCGTTTCCGCCTTGCCGTTCGAATCACCGACCGCCAAAATACGCCTGGCAGGTACATGATCCAATGCAACTTTAGGCAGTATCTCGTGTCCCCCCTCAAAAATCACAACCTTTACCAAATCTTTATACATTTTTTCATAATGGATCGTTCTGCCTCCCAGAGTTTGCTTGTCAGGCTTCAGGGTGTTGCGCATGCTTGTCATTTCAAGCATATCCCGAACAGGGATCAGGGCATGGGTCTCTGCGATATCAAAATCGCGTACCACCTTGTTATAAAACAAAAGAGATTGAGTAATCGGCACCGAGCCTTCATAACCGTCATGAATGCCGGCATATAAAGCAAGTTTGCTCCGTTTCCTGGACATCGGCGTCTGCATATAATACGGTGAGCGTCTGACAGCCTCATCCTTGTTAAAAGAAAACGTGCCTTGCTCGTACTGCTGCCATGTTACAGTCGATTTTTCGATATCCATGGCGTATTTCCGGCCTCTGGCTTTGGATTCGTGGTACCATTTCACCAGATCGGAGATTGGCACCCAGGCGGAGAAGGACTTTATTGCGTAGTTTGATTTCATAAAAGCCAGCAATGTGGCATATCCGCCGCCGCTTAGGCCGATCACATGGATCTGCGCTGTATCAACCTCGGCATTGTTTATCACATAGGCGATGGCATCGTCAATATCCTGAATAGCCAGAGGACTGCCACAGGCGTCCGGATTGTTGTTCGGTCCCCGGAAATGCGGATGAATGTAATGATAATCCCGTTCAATGCACATTTGTGACAGGGTATCTTTCTGTTCATATCCATTGCTCCAGGTGTGCAGACTAACAATGAGTGGACGCGCCGCTGACCCTCCGGCATTGTAGAAATAGGCCGGCTGCGGTTGACCGTCGATTGAAGATTTGATTTCAATTTTTCGGCATTCAGGCGGCCAGTCTGACGATGCTGCCGGACTCGGCCTTTGCTGTGCATGCACAATTACTGTCAATACCATAAATACAAAAAACAGCATTGTCATTCTCATGATTCTCCTCATGTTATTAAAAGAGCCTGCTATTCACATACACAACGAGTTAAAGCAAGCTGTTGTATCCACGCTCAGGTTCCGGCTGTAATCCCAGACAAACAAGAATCGACACCACTTGATCAACCATCTTTTTTGTATGCGCGTTTTGGGCTCAGCATCGTTAAAATTGATACAGAGCACAGCATGATATACTTGATAATGTGTTTATCGATCAGTTGGTGTCACAAAGGCTGAGAATTTTTACTAATTTTGTTCTCGCCCTTTTGCTCGCTGCTGTATCATGATCTATCGGTGATTGTTCCAAAGGATCACGTTTCATATCATAAAACCGGCCGTCGCGGTAGAGCTTGAAATGTTTTGTGCGAACCCAGGCCTGTCCATCCCATTGGCAATAAGACCACTTTCTTGAATTTGGATTCTTTTGACCCAGAATTTGCGGTAAAAAACTAATGCCGTCAATAGTCAGATTTTCAGGCGGCAAAGTATGAGCCAAGTCGGCAAAAGTAGGCAGAAAATCAGTAAAATCGACCAGATCATCGCAAACCGTCCCTGCCGGTGTGGTTCCCGGCCAGCTGGCGATCAACGGCACATGGGTACCGGCATCTGTGAGCTGTTTCTTGCCTCCGATAGCTTTTTCACCATTCACAATTGAATATAAAGGCTCTTTTATATATTCGCCATTCTCATATCGTGAAATAAAAGCAGGCGGAGTTCCGTTATCTCCTGCGAACAAAATCAGCGTATCCTCGCATATCTTCAACTCGTCGAGTGTTTTTACAACTCGTCCGATCAGTATATCCATTGTTTCAATTAGCTCCTTATAGGTCTGATAGCGTCCATCAGGGCCGGTGGGCGGCGGTGAAGGCAAGTCATTGCTGATCTCATGCGGCAGGCACATAGAATAATAGGCCAAAAAAGGGGAATCCCTGATTGTTTCTGATGAAATCGGTTATAAATTTGCAGAATATATCCGGGCCATATTGATCATCCGGTTCTTTTCGCGGTTTGCCGTTTTCGTAGATAAACGGCCCGTAATAGCGCGGGCCTTCATGCCACCCATACACACAGCTCTCATCAAAGCCCATTTTCTGAACATGATCCGGTTCATTTTTTTGCAAAACCATTTGCCATTTCCCGGCAATTGCGGTTTTATAACCGGCATTTTTTAAAACATGAGCAAAGGTTCGTTCTTTATCCTTCATTGCCCCCCATCCGATATAATTACGAAAACCGTATTTGCCTGTTAACAGTTTAACACGCGAAGGCGCGCATGCCGGGGAACTGTAACACTGTGTGAAACGGATACCGCGACGGGCAAGGGCGTCAACGTTCGGCGTTTTGTACGTCTCACCGCCATAAACTCCCGGAATTTCACATCCCAAATCATCCGCCAGTATAAATATAATGTTCGGCTGCTTGGATTTCTCTTCCGTCGCGTTTTTAGACGAACAGTTAACCCCTGTTAAAACAAGTGATGATACAGTCAATACACTCGTTTTGAGAAAAGACCGACGATTGCGATAATACGCCATTCATTTATTTCCTTTTTGTATGCAGTACAACGATAGTCCAAATCCGACAATTGTTTCCAATTTTGGCCATTTTTTGAATTCGTTTTTCACTTGTTTATTCATCTCAAAATCTCCTCAGTCCAGTATGGTCAGCAGGTTCGCCTTGATGATTAAATAGCAAAACCTGGTATTATTGACCAGCGCGCCGTCTTTTGTACCAGGCATGGATGGTCAAATCTTCATGCACCTCTGCATGGGGGAAGAATAAACTGGCAAAATATCCCACAAAAACGATGATCAGATGAGAATAAACACCAATCATATATTTATGATGCGGGAAATTCCACTTGCCCAAATCCAGCAAAATCATCCCATTGAATTCATTGGATGTCAGCACGGCATACCCTGTGAACAAGATGGTCAGCACAATAGCGATGTACAAGCCTTGCTTGTTGGCACGTTTGGAAAGAGTGCCGAGGATAAAAATACCCGCAATTCCACCTGAAAAAATAGCGTATAATGCAAAGATAATACCCAGTATTCCTTCACTACCCAGATAGACATAAAGAGAAGCCACTAATAAACTTATAAATCCAAACACAACAGTCACACCCTTGCCGAATTTAAGTTTTTGTTGATCCGTGGCGTTCTTTTTTAAACGAATATAATAATCTTCAACAACAATAGCCGACAAGCAATTCAAATCAGAGTCCAGACTGGAGATAGAAGCAGCCATCAATGCTGATATGATAAGGCCGGTCAAACCTATCGGAATTTGAGTTAGAATAAAGTACGGGAAAACAGCATCCGAGGCAATGTTGGCCGGCAGCGATTCCGGTGTGGCTTTATAGTATACAAACAAGGCTGTTCCGATAAACATAAACAGCGTCCAGACCGGCAAACTGACAAACAGTCCGATCAAAGAGGCTTTTTCGGCATCCTTTTCTGATTTTGCGGCCAGATACCTCTGAACAATCGTCTGGTCGGTTCCATATTTCTGTATGCCGTAAAACAATCCGTTAAAAACCATGACCCAGAACGTCAGACGCGTGAAATCCCATGCATAGGGGGCAAAGCTGATCCGCTTATGTTTAATGGCGACCTCAAACAGGTGAACGATACCTCCGTCGATCGAAAACAAAATGATTCCAATCGCCAACAAACCGCCGCCGATCAATAAAAAGCCCTGAATCACATCAAGCCAGATCACACCTTCTATCCCCCCGCGCAGGGTAATAAAGATCACAGCCAGGCCGATCACCCAAATAATCAAAAGGGTATTGAGTCCCGTCAAACTGGCCAGGGCAAGGCCCATTAAAAAGAACACCGTTCCCATTTTGGCGCCGTGGGCAAACGCAAACGCTAATGAACTATACAGACGCGCTAAAAAGCCGAATCGTTTTTCAAAATACTCGTATGCGCTTATGCCGATCACCTTGCGGTACAGCGGCACAACAAACCATACAAATCCTACCAGGACAACAACCACCATGATTCCCTGAACCAGCAAAAGCCAGTTATCGCTGAATCCCTCTCCCGGATAGGCCAAAAAGGTAACACTGCTGATGAGTGTTGCCATGATTGAAAATCCTACAGCCCAGGCCGGGATAGACCCGCCGGCGGCGTAATAATTATCTGTGCTGGTTTGTTTATTGGCAAATCGATTTCCAATGTACAAGGAAACCAGCAAAGAGATACCAATTACCAGATAATCCAGCCAATGCAATGCTTGATCGTACATGTTTCCTCCAAAAAATTAAGGTTTTAATAAAACAATAGCTATGATCTTTGTTTGTAATGCTTTAAGAACAGAAAAGTCAGCAAGGTATTGATACTGCATACCTTTACTCTTTTTACTTTTGCAACAAGGTCAATGCTTCATTGGCGATATCCGAGTGTGTCAGTCCGAATTTCTCTTTCATTTCCTCGTTTGATCCAGACTTGCCGAACACATCGCGGACTCCCACACGTTTCATCTTCGTGGGCCGGTTTTCAGACAGCACTTCTGCAACAGCAGAGCCCACACCGCCGTATATATTATGATTGTCTACTGTAAGAATATAACCTGTATCCTGGGCCGCCTGTATGATCGCTTTTTCATCAATCGGTTTGATAGAGCTCATATTTAACACTCGCGCCTTGATGCCTTTCTTGCTCAGAATATCGGCTGCTGCAAGGGTATCACCGATCAAATCTCCATAACCGATCAATGTGATATCCTTCCCGTCGCGAAGCGTCAATGCCTTGCCCAATTCAAATTCATAATCATCCGGGACATATTGCGGAACCGGATCGCGGCCAATGCGAATATACATCGGCCCGTCATAGGTCAAAGCATACCGCAATATGGCTTGCGTTTCCCGGGCATCCGCCGGCTGAAGAACCGTCATATTGGCGATCGCGCGCATAATGGCAATATCTTCCAGTGATTGATGCGACGCGCCGTTCTTGCCCACAAATAGTCCGGCGTAAAGTCCCATTATTTTTACATTCAATCGAGGCAGAGCGATCGAGGTGGTGACTTGATCACAGGCGCGTCTGGAACAAAAGGTACAAATCGTCGATACGAAAGGTATGAGACCGGTGGTGCTCAGACCGGCCGCAATGCCCATCATATTTTGTTCCGCGATACCAATCTGATAAAAACGTTCGGGGAATCGGTCTTTCGAATGAATTTATTTTTGAAGCCGGATTAAAATCGGCATCCAGCAACACAATATCCTCATTTTGTTCCGCCAATTCTATCAACGTCTGCCCCAGGACATCCCGGGGTGCGATTTGCTGATTCATCTATTTCACTCCTTCCATAATGGCGATTGTTTCGTCTATCTCTTGTTGCGAACAGCCAAAGTGCTGCAGGGTACTTTTGACCTGATCTTTTGTAAATGACACCGAATGACTTTGCGCCTGATCTTCTACATGGGTAATCCTGAATCCCTTGACCGTATGGGCGATGATTATCACCGGTTTGCCTTTGATTTGTCTGGCCTGATCAAACGCGTTAACAAGCTGCGCAATCGAATGCCCATTCACCTCAAGCACATACCAGCCAAATGCCTGCCATTTATCACGGAGCGGCTCAAGCGGCATGACATTCTGGACCCGATCGGATAGTGAAAATTTGTTATAATCCAAGACAGCACACAGATTATCAAGCTTGAATTTCGGCGCGCTCATGGCCGCTTCCCAGATTTGGCCTTCCATGGATTCACCATCGCCGATCACCACGTACACACGACTATTCTTTTTTTGTTTACGCAGCCCCAGAGCCATGCCGATTCCGGCGGAAAGCCCCTGACCCAGCGCTCCCGTGCTCATTTCAATACCCGGACAAAAACCCAATTCCGGATGCATTTGCAGCGGACTGTTGATATGATGCAGCGTCCATAACATGTCTTTGGGGATATAATCCAATTCCGCAAAGGCAGCGTACTGAGCAGGACACGCATGACCTTTGGACAGCACGAACCGGTCGCGTTCCGGATAGTCAGGGTTGCCTTTTTTTACATTCATTTCGTGAAAATATAATACCGTGACAATTTCCGTTATTGATGACGATCCGCCGGCGTGGCCGGTGCCGGATTTTGCGATCATTTTCACCAAATGCGTCCGAATGGTGTTGGCTGTTTTTTCCAATTCCTCTATTTTTTGAACAGGCGCGTTCATCAGGTAAACTCCTATTTTTTATGGGTTACATTGATCATTAATCACTGTCTTTAGATATATATACACTGACAACGCAGATCATTGATCGACACGAGAATCTATTGTCGTTGTCTCATGCCTTTTCTGTTATTGCCTGACGCGTTCTCGGCTGCTTTACAGTTTCGACAGTGTCTTGCAAAGGATCGTTATCTGTTCGATTGCAGTTCATCCAGATCAACTGTGATACGACCCTTTGACTGGTTATCAATACTGATAATATTGAAACCTATTTTATTTTGACTCAAATCAAACTCGAGTAATCCAAAAGAACATTTTTCATTATATGCAATTAACGCCTCGGGCATGACCGGGTGAGTATGAATATTCGTCAGTCGCGAACTCTGAAATTCGTAAAGCGGGTAATCATGATCACGTTCAATCTTCCAGACATCGGTTCTATGGCGATCCGCTGAGAGGAGAATGACTCGGTCAATTGTATGGTCCGTCAAAAATTTAAAAATCTCCTGCCGTTCAGCTTCAAATCCTGCCCAGGTATCTTTACTTCCCGGTTTTGCATCTAACGCCCATGGCACAGATGATACGATTACTTTTACTTTGGCTTTAGATTCAAGAATTTTTTCTTTCAACCATTTCTTTTGATCCGGCCCGAGCATTGTCCGCTCTTCCTTGTAAGGATTCGTTCTATAAAACCGGCAGTCGAGCATAAACAATTCAATCTCGCCTATGGAAAAATTAAAATAACTGCCGGGCGCTTCTCCAACCCGTTAAATGGATTAACCCATTGTCTTTCAAAATGACGCAGCATCGGCAGTTTCCATTCAGGCTTGTCAAGGTAAGGTCCCATCCAAATATCATCTATGGCCGCATCGTGATCATCCCAAATTGCATAGATGTTTGTGCTTTGCAGAAATCTTTTGTATTCCGGTCTTGATTGTCTGCGATAATACGTATAATCATGAAAAGCGCCGGGCATTTCGGGAAGGTCGACATATACATTGTCGCCGAGCATCAAAAAAGCATCCAATGAATAAGACGCAAGCGTATCCCAGATTCTTTCATGCTTATCCGTGTACCCGGCACCGCCGCCAAAACCTATTGCAATTTTATCCTTATAACTTTCCGGATAAGTTTTGAGAGAGTAGTTTTTTGCTGTTTGTTTTCCATCAATCGAGATTTGAAAAGTATATTCAGTATCCGGTTCTAAACCGGTGACAGGAATTTCCACGCTGTAATCATTCACTGCTTCTGTATTCCCGCTAAAAGCGCCAATCACATCTCTGTTATTTTTACTGACAACAATTTCCACCTCGGATTCGTCAGCAGTACGCAGCCAAATTCTGGCGCTCGTCGTTGTAACAGCGCCTTTCATGGGTCCGTGAATCAATTTTATATCTTTTTCTTTTTTGAGATTTTTGAAATAGTCGGTTTCATAAATCGGTTGGAGCAAATCTTTCGGTCCGGCCAGATATCTGGTAAACGGAAGCCCGTTATGTAAAGCAAGCTTCATATAATAGAGCGCCGAATCGATTTCACTTTTTTGGGAAAACGCAATGGATAAATTGAAACAGGATTCCAAATCATGGGGCTGTACATCAAGTGTATTTTTACAAATGCGAATGGCGTTATCAAAATGACCATCCAAAATTTCCAGTAATTGTCTTTGCCCCTGGCGCTTGTAATACTTTGATGTGGCATTTTCTGAAAACATACGCCGGTTCCATTCATTTTCACTGCCGTAATAAGCGTATTCCGCATTTTCTTCAAACGCATCGGGCGGAGCAAATTGTCCGTATTCACTTAATGATTTGAATTCATACTCTTGTTGCTGACATCCAGCTATCAAAAAACCAATGCAAATAATGACTATAATTTTACAAGATCTCACAACTCCTCCAAATCTTTCATTTTAAAAAATATCATTCTCAGAACACGTAAACATCGGATCATGAGTTTAAAAGATAGTCAAAAACTATACGGCAATCAGAACTATTCATCATTTCTGTTCCGAAAACTCTTGACATAAATCCATAGCAAACATGATCTTTTCATCGGGAACATCACATTCGATATCAGGCATTCCAACATCACAGGGAGCGAGGTTTTCTGCAATGAATTTAAAATCGTTTCTGATTTCCTGATTCGTTTTGTTTTTCAGATCTATAGATTTATACAGACAGTTTCTTCTCGCTTCAGGAAACACCTCACGCGCCTTGTTCAGATCAGAATCAATGCCCATGTCAATATAAGCGACATTGGGTATTTGTGAATAAGGGTCCAGATAGGGTGTAACCGTCCATGCACAATTGTGGACACCGATAATCGGGAATTCACTCGCAATCTTTTGATCGTATTTTAATAATCGGGATTTATATACCTCGGGACCGACCATATTTACAGTACAGTTGGCGATTGTAGAAAAATCATACATTTGACCGTATTCCCGCTGTTTCGCATAGAGGAGGTTTACGCCCTGAATGAATGTGTCGGAAATCACATCAAGCAGGTGATCTGCGGGCCCGGCCTGATCCATAAGATCAAGAAAAACAGATTCGCCTCTGAATCGAAAAGCAGTATTCAGGTTTCCCTGCCAATTGAGAAAACCTCGCACGCCTCCTGTAACCTTGTAAATCCGGTCAATCTGATCAAAAATATTCATGAAAAATGCATTATTTGATAAATCAGGTACCTTGAGTGATAAAGCATCATCATCGGTCAATTTTGCGCCTTTGGGCACCGGCCATTGACTCTGGGAATAGTGCAGCGGTCTGTTAAAGATAGAATCAAGAATCCCGATACCATAAATCCCGGTTAACAGATCATAAGGTTCGTCTTGCAATGCCTCGCCGATATTATAGCCCGGAAAACGTTTTCTGATTTCCCGGCGCATCGTTTCATGACATTTCAATCTAAATCCGACATCGGTATGCCACTTTTCAGAAAAATCAATCCCGCAAAATTTATGAAACCATGATGGATTAAAACCGACTTCTGGACGCATAAACGCTTCATCGCCTGTGGCAGGTGTTCGAATTGGAGGAGCTCCCAGCGCAATATAATATTTCAATTTATCCATTCCATTATCCTTTGTTTATATTGTCACTTGAGCTTATAGCATCAGTGATCAGTTCGTCGGCTATGTTTTCATGGTACGTGTGAAATGACAAAATGGGTTCTCTTACCTTTGCTGTGTTGAATATTCCCTGGCGATGCACCAATCTCTTGTTAAAATGAATAGAAATATCAAGATGCTGATGCGAGAAGGAAATAATGGGCAGGAGTTTATGAAATAGAATCTTTGCTTTTTCTCGTTTTCCAATGTTATGTAAATGATATATCATTCCATAAACATCATGCAGAATGGTGGGCATAAAGGCATCTACACCTCGATCAAGAGCTTCAATCATCTGCGTTCCTGCCCATCCACCCGAAAGATTTAATCTTTCATCCTGTGATCTTGCCGTCGTGCAGCAAATTACCGGCACTTTTCCATCAGTCTTGTTAACGACGGTCTCCGCTATTAAACGTTTTTCTTCATGACCGAGTTTGTTTACTTCTGCGGCTAAGCCTAAAGCGAGAAATCCCGAAACCTTGCACTTTAATGAATGCGCAACATATCTTTCAAGTGAGTCGGTATCAACTCTATTCTCTAAAGTAAACGGGGTGTTTATGACCCCAATAATATCTTTAAGGCTTTCATTCACAAGTTTTTTCCCGCTCATTGGATATATAATTTGTTAGTCTACCAAGTCCTTCAATCTCAACAGAAACTATATCCTTATGAGATGCAACAAATGACTTAAAAGTCCCGGTCATTATGACATCACCGGGATATAATTTTACGATTTTTGTCAAGTCAGAAACAATTTTTGCCGGTGAATAGAGTAGATCATTGGTACTGCCATGATAAACAGCATTCATATTCGTTTCAGGATTTTGGATAGAAACAGTCAAGCTCTTGTCCAGCCAATCAACGTTTGTCCACACAAAAGGTCCAAAAGGCGCAAATCCATCACCTATTTTTAAAGCTGCAGCAAGAGAAGGATCCTGATAATCAGGGGTATCTCCGGTTGCCTCTACAAAAGAATCGGCAGATCCCATAATATCGTTTCCAACAGTAAAGCCAAAAATGGCTGCTTCCGCTTCCTGCTCATCTGAATCTGCAATCGGCTTGCCGATAATGATGGTCAATTCACATTCTACTTTGACTTTATCTAACGCAGCCGGCAAAACAATCTCGTCTCCGTCTGATGCGGCAGAAGAGGCCGGTTTTAAAAACCATCTTACAAACTTTGGCGGTGTCTTGTCTTGCCATGCTTGTTTATAGGCTTTTACCAAACCGATTATTTTCGCAGGCTCGCTGGGATACAAGAGTTTGACCTGGGACAATTCACAAGTAATGCCAGTGAATTCAATTCCAAACCAGGGCGCCTTCTCAAGCTGATGAATGGTATTATCCTCATACTTGCCGTAATACGTATTGCCATCTTTTTTGTATCTGCAGAAAATTGATTGTTGTGTGTTTTTTGCCATTTCGGATAATTCCAGTCTTAAAATATTACCAGGGCATCTCTCTTTTGGTATACACTCTGCCGACTTGCGCCGCTTGTTTATTACTTCCGGCTCCAATCATTACACCTTTATCAACACGTTTTTTGACATTATCCGGTAAAACATTGTCCAGGAAATAAAGTCCATTTTTTTTGCACAGGGCAAGCACACGATCGCCGGCTTCGGCAACACCTTCCGGTACAGGAGGATCCGCTCTGCCTTCAAGATAGCCGAGTGAAAACCCGAAATCCCGAGGGCCGTGTTCTGCAAATGCCAGTCCGGGTATTTGTAATGTTTCTTTTGCATGACTCAGGGCGTGCGGGTCTTCAATCTTTACACCCAGCATTATTTCACCGTTCGGATTTAGCGGCCAAACGTCGGCTTTTTTCAAGTATTCTTCCTCATCAAGCCCCCAAACCCATGCGGCAAATCCATGGCTTCCCCAGCCGCGCAATCCTTCTCCGATCACATCGATTTTTTGCTTGTGAACAGGATAACGTGCAGTTTGAACGTATTTTAAAACTGCCTTTGGATCCCGGGCGCGCGGTAAATGAACACCGTGGACACCTGTTGCCAATGCTTGCTGAACAATCCAGGAGCTTCCCATAAACGAAACCGTATCAGTACCAAGCACCGGTACGACAACGACCACAGTGGGTGTTCTATGTCCGCTTGGCGTGGGGCCTCCGTCTACCAGTCCGCGCATGAAATCCCGCAAACGTGAGAAATCAAGCGGACGATGTTCCATATTATAAACAATATAATCCGCCCAGGTCTGCGCCATTTTCACGCCTTCCTCATAACCGCCGGTGGTTTGAGCGCCTTTATAATAGACCGGCTGTCCCGCATTGAACAGTTCAATGCATTTGTTTATCCTTTGCGGTGTATAGTTTGAATCCACAAAGCTCTGCTGAGCGATTGCTAATGACGAGCAGGTTATCAGAATAATAAAAACGATACTTTTCAAGTTTTTCAAATACATAGCATTCCTCCGTTAATGATTCAAAGTAAATGTTGGCAGTATATTTAATGATGTAACACGGGGAAAATCTCCCCACACTCGCAGAATATGGTTGTCATAATCCTTTACCACCCCCCAACGGCCTCCAGCATTGACGATCCGATCTGATATTTTTTCGGGTAAAAGTTCCTTCTCATCTTGAATAACCAGTTCGGAATAATGCTCAGCCTTTCGGGCCGACAAAACAGATAAATTAATTCCGTTGTCAAAAAATCCGGGAATTCATTTTTATTCCCTTTGAATTTTTCCGCCTGCAGCATATAATTATCGTGAATCTCTGCAACGGTTTCCTGCAAAACAAAATCAGCCCAGATGATATTGTTTCTAATTACTGTTTTGTCCAGGTAATCCTTGGTTTCAATGACAAGCATGTTGTCCAATATAACATTGTTTCTGATCTCGGTTTCGCTTCTTTGAAAATAAATCCCGCTGTTCTGTGCAACAATATTATTGACAAACTCGCCTCTGCTTTCCATGGTAAAGCGCATGGCGCCTGAGTTCATGGACGGATTTCGATTGGCGATGAAAACATTATTCTCGATTGTAACGTAAAAGTTTTCCCGGCGCGGGTATGGGTCAAGCGGTGCATCATACCTGTGCTCTTGTCCACCGACGAACAAAGCACCGGCATCATCGGTGCATTCATTATCAACAAATATATTATTTCTAACAAGGGTCGAACTCCATAAAGCAATAAAAACAGCACCGGCATCATTTTCGGAACCAGCATAGTTGCCAAGGAAAATATTTCCGTCAATCAACCCTTTACTCCAACGAAAAATCGAAACAGCGCCGCCGTCACTGCTCCTCATGGGATCATCCAATCCGCTCTCATTTTTTAAGAAAACATTATTGAGAATCTGAGGATCACATTGGTTATCGAAAGCAATGGCAGCGCCTCTTCCGTTTTCAGTTTTGTTATGAGCAAACAAATTATTCTTGATCAAAGGTGCGGCGCCATCCTTACCGTAGATTGCCCCGCCGTCATTTGCCGTTTCATGCCAGTATTCCGGATTCCAGTCAAGGGGCTTTAGGGATTTATTATGAATAAATTTGTTATTCGAAATTGTGGGTGAAGCGCCATCACAATATATAGCGGCTCCTTTTCCACGATATTCCGAGTTGCTTATGACGAACCCATCTATAATGCAGTTATCATCTGCTATGATTGCTCTTTGCTCGTTTTTAATGTTGATTTCAGTGGGGTATAATCCAACATCTCTTTCCCAGGATTCACGATTAAAGCCTCCATATAAATCGACAAACGGTTTCAGAGCAATTGTCTCTCCATCATATATCCCTTTAGAAACAAATAGTGCAATTCTATTTGATCCAGTTGCATTTTTGACGTTTGATACTGCACATTGAATGGTTTTAAAAGGATTATCCTTTGTTCCTCTATTCATCTCATCAGAGCCGTCTTTGGCAATAAAGAATATTTGTGAATATCCATCACGTTCAACAAGTCGGGTTGCAGGTCCTTTTACCTGAGCAAAAGAATAAACTGCAGCTAATAAAATAAAGAGTGCAAGTTTTGATTTCATAAAAACTTCTCCGAATTTGTGTTGGTTTCCAGGTGGCAACTAAAGTTTAACATCCTGCGGCTCGCTTGTTAAAGATACAAGAACTATATTGATTAGCAAATGACCCGCTTTTAGTATCTGTTTTTCTCCCATATATATTATAATGTTCACACCCAACTCTAAAATTCTGTCATTAATTGCTGACTATATCACATATTTGAATCGACTTTTATTCACGTGGAATCCTTTTCCATCAAGTATTTCGGTCACAAATTGATTATTCATTATTACTCTCGTTCAAATTTAATTTCAGTCAGTAAAAGCACTCAGACACAAGCACAACATGTCTTCATTGCCGGCTTTAATATCGTATGCTGTATCCCTCGGTGTAAAGAAAATATTTCCTGCATTTACGTTCTCTATAGTATCATTTTCAACGGTTACTAGAGCTTCTCCTCGCAAAACAAAAAATGTCTGCTCAACAGAGTTGTCTTTAATATTACGAATTGATTGACCGCAAGGATATGATAGCAATTTCATTTGAATACGGTTTGCTTTTGCATCCATTAAAGTTGTTTTTAAATGTGCAGTATCTTTTTTTATAAATGAAAAAAGATCTTTGTAAAATTTTCCCGGTCCTGGTTCAAAATTTGTTTTTTCATTATCAGTATCAACTTTTCCTGAGACAGCTTGCTGCTTTCTGATTTGTTTAACTTTTTCAATATGGTCTGCAAAAGTAGAGTGTCCTTCTTTATCCGGATTCAGGAATACGTTGAAAAGAATATAACACAAGCGTTCCTCTGTTGTTGTAATGGTCTGATGTACCAATCCGGCAGGTACATAAGCGAGTGAACCCGGTTTGGCATCAAACACATCTTTGCCCAAATGAATTTTACCGACTCCATTCGTTACATAAAATATCTGGCTTTTATCATTATGTTTATGAGGGGGGCCATCCTGGTTTGGTGTCCAGCAATTCCAACCGATTTCAGTTAATTCAGTTTCACTTCTATCAATCAAAACCGTTATTTCATTAAGTCCCGCTACATCAAGTTTTTGTCCTTGTTTATAAAATCGATTTATCATTTCATTCTCCGCTTTTAATAGCCTCATCCATTGTGGTCTGAATATTATCAATTTCAAAAATGCTTGCGCCTGTTTTAAAATCAGCGCCCGGCAAATCTTCCTGGTACAAACCCGGATTACCAGGTTCTCCATTAACGATGAAAGGTCTGACGTCACCGCGCCAGGGTCCGGTTCTAAAAACAATTCGCTGCAAAGATTCTGTTTTAACAGCAAAAGGGATTTTTTCTTTGACCAACGCTTTATCTAAATAGACATCATAAGATTGAGTTTCACAATTCAGTTTTAACTCGATATGCCGCCAGTCTCCGACTGAATATTTAACAGGATCAATTTCCAGAGGACCTCTATCGAACATAAGCCACTCTTCTGAAAAGAGAAGACGCAGTGGTCTTTTGCCTTTTATGTCATGAATTTCAAATTCCAACTTGGCGGAACCGAGCAGGACTTGTTTGATGCTGAATTTAACTGAAAGCTTTTTGCTCTCGGGAATGAGCTTTTCAACTCGCAGATAATCGTAAGGTTCTTCGTCCGTTAATCTTAGAACGTTATCGGCAGATTGCTGCTTCTTTGATGCAATTTCCGCCGGGGCCCATTTAGGAACATAGAAACTCCACTCTGCTAAATCGGCTATCTCATTGATATCATCGAATGATTCGTTAATATGCTCATCAGCAATTCCGGTGACGGGAACCTTGATTTTTGATATCCAAATATCTTCCTTGTTAACACTGTAGGTGATCCAGATATCATTCCCCGCCGGATTACCATTACCAGGCACAATCCCGCGAATATATTGTGGCCCTAAACCTTTATGAATACCCTGATATCTCATCGGCGGTACCTGCCCATTAATACAAAGCATATCATCAAAATGATGCCCATCGTTACCGGTAATAATAACAAGTGGAAATCGATTTCTTAACGAAGCCGAATGGTTATAAACCAGAGCGTATCTGTTATCTTTCGTTCTCTGGCCCCACACTTTTGCCCCGCAGGTTTTTAGAGTGGGACAAGTGCTGATACTTGTCCAGGTCTCACCGGTATCGGAACTCAGAGCCGCAAGATTATGTTTCCATAAACCAACAACGACATCATCAGGTCGTTTATAATAACAAAGCGCCTTAATTTCATGTTTGCCCCTATCAATATTGTAAAAGCCATCTTTAGCTCTATCCATTTCCCACCATTGCAGAGTCGCCAGTTTATCGGCAAGTAAATCCTCACATGCCTTGAGAAATGCCGGGTCATCACTTTCTTTGTAGAACGGGTAATCCGTATTGGTTTCATTCCATCCGGCATGCCGGTTATATCGAATAAAGTAAATCGGACCGAAAGAGCCATCTTTATAGATTTCTCTGACAACTCTTCCCAGTCCTTGCCCCAGGTTCGGGCTATGTCTGGGTGTGGCACAATAACTGTAAAACCCTATTGTTAAAAGTTTGCCGTTTGGCGCCACATAAAATCCCATACGCTGATGCATCACAGAAGCCATACCTTTCGGTATGTATCCAAATCCGGCATCAATCTCGGGGAGCGAATAAACAGGAAAAACAACTTGAGGATTAGTCCAGTCAGTTCCGTTTTCCGAAGCAGCAATCAAAGTTCTGCCGGGAGCGCCGTGTTCTTCTTTCAAGTTACTTAAATACTGCAGATAAAATTTACCGTTCCAAAATGCCAACATCGGAGCATGGCTGTATGTCCAACCGATCAAGCCGCCCTCTGTCGGATTTGAACGGTTGGCTCTAAAAACCTGAAAAGTATGTACCCCGGCGGCATGCGGTAATTTTCCATCATAGAAATATTTGTTCGTTTGACGGTTTCCAATATATTTAACCGGCTCGTTTTTGCTTTCTTTTATTGATAGCGGATATTTTTTTTCAGCATGGATCCCGACATTCAAAAACAAAATTACTATAACTATTATACTTTTTGATAGATTTTTCATGAACTTGATTCCCGAATTTTATACTCATAAGTGCTGTTTCTTATTTTCAGCAGCACTCCAAAAAATTCACAACATTCATAAACATGCTACTTATGGCTTCCAGATTGATGCAGCGATATGCTGCTGCGGATTCTCCTCTGTCGCCCAATAATATATTGCAACCACATTGCCTTCTTTGGTTTGAACAATTCTTGGATAACCGAGGTCTCTCATTCTTCCGGTTTCTGTTCTGATAAAATCATCCCGAATAACAAATTCGGGTTCCCAGGTTTCTCCATGATCATTGCTGTATCTTCCAAGTATCTGAAGTGTTGTTCGGTTTCCGTATATTGCACATAATCTGCCGTCATCAAGTTTAACCAGAGCGGGAGGATTACCGTTGTGTTCTCCTGTATCGCCAACCTTGCTTGTAAATCTCCACGAATATCCGCCATCATCCGATTTGTAGGCATCAATCCAGCATTGGTTTCTATCAGATATATTTCTTCGCCTTGCAACCATAACCATTTCATCTTTATCCAGTTGAACTGTATTGGGCATTGCATTTCGATATGGATCTTCACAAGGGACGACCCAGGGTGAGATTAATTTAAAAGTCAAACCGCCGTCATTTGTTTTGATAACCGAAATATCATCGGATAATCCGGTACCATCAATTCGGGACGTAATAAAGATTAAACATTCTTTTTCACTTAATGCAATGTAATCCGTTCTTGGAGTAAGGATGCGGGCCTCAAATCTTTTATGCTTATGAATATCACCAAGGTAAAAAGGACCGTTCCATGTATTTCCTTTATCATAAGAATAATAGAAAGCTCCGTCTGGATCGTTATTACCGTGATAAGTTGAACCCAATATCCGCATTGCAAAATTTTCATGTTTGAAATTAACGGGGTCTTGTAATTTTGATTTTGTGCCGCCATCACCAACATAATTTTCGGGATCAAACATCGTCCATGTTTTTCCACCATCTTTACTTCGGGTCAACAGACTTTTAAAAGGAGCATTTTCTTTTATATTATGTCCATCAGCTTTTGCATATTCTACCTGTGTAAACCCGACCAATATTTCATCCCCCCAAACCCAGACACCATTATTAGCAGGCCAACCATGAAAATAGTTTTTTTGAACAGCGGCTATTTTATGCTCAATCTTTAATGATTGTGCCGCAAGACTGGTCGAAAAAAGAAAAACTATAACTGATAAATAAAATACGTTCACTTGATGCTCCTTTAGACATTAAAAATATAGACCGGCCTTTTACTCGTTCAAAAACTGCATAGAATAGAGTTTTGACCCTCTCATTCGAAAAACAAGTTTTACCACTTTACCTTCAAGCGGAGAAACATCTTTTGTCGTCTTTACTTTTTCCAATATTTCAGTCGATTCACCCTCGCCAATACTCACATCTGTAAATTCCTCGCGATTTTGAATCCATTCAGCTTTTTCTTTAATAAAGTCACCATTGATGTAAACACAATCATCCACTGAAAAGCCTTGAATCGGATTATCATGCTCATCCACAAAACCAACCTGAGTATACCCTACCGCATCGGTGTCAATATTAAGGACCAGCCGGTTTCCTTCAAAAACAAACGGCTTTGTCTTGATCACGGCTTCTTTTTCATACGGACTGTCAATTGATATGAATCCGTCTAATCGTTGCACCAGTCGAAATACCGCTCTCTTGTCATCATATTTTACCCAGGCGGAATGATAATGCGGTTCAGCAAAATAATACTGCCACAGTTCATTTCCACGCCTGACCATACCCTGTGCGATATAGGCGGTCTTTACATCAATCCCCCCATGTTTTCCAATGGGAACATACGCGGGTTGATAATACCGTTTCCAGTCCAGCCCATTGCGACTCACAGCGATCTGGGTTTCAATTGGTCCGGCTCCCCGCAGTCGAGTCGAATCTATTAATATCTGTCGTGTCAGCGGTCCATCTTCTTCATAATGAAAATAAGTGATCGGAAACGAGATATACGTATCCGGAGCATACTCGTACTTTATAGCTTTGGTTACATAAATATCCATTCCAACGGGATCGTCCCCGGTTGGATCAAAGGCATGCGGAAATTCCAACCCAAAATCACCGGGGGTCAACGGACCATTGTCAAGCCACCAGGGCTGTGGTTCGCGCAGTCGGTATTTTTTATCCAGTTCCCAATAGTCATTTTGGCTTAGAGGTTCATATTTGACAGGCTTGTACAGATTCTCAGTTTGAGTAATGACTGTACTTCTTCGAGTGGCGCCGCCCGGTGTATGAAATATACCGGTCCGGTGGGTTGAAACATACATCTGCCGCTGGTCATCATAAAATGTACAGGATTGCGTGCCACTTCTAAAAGGAATTAAAGCCATTTTCCGGCGGCTCCAGCTCCAGCCGTCCGCAGAGGTATAAAGGTAAACACCGCGGTTATGATAACTGGATATATATTTCCATTTATGATCGCCTTTGCCGTTCGGATCGATAAAAGGAGTGCCTTTACCGCCAACACGTTCGGGAATCACAATATTATCCCTGCCGCGATAGCTTGTACCGGTATTGGGAGCTTTAAAATTTACGCCGTCTCTGGATGTATGAACAATCATAAAATCGTCATGGGCGGAATTATAGATGCGGATTAATCCATCCTCATCTTCGATAACGGTTAAATGTTTTCTAAAGGGGCCTTTAATATTACCCATTACCAGTTCTTTTTTTCAGGGGGATTAACCGTAAACTCGACATCGCCGACGGTCTCAAGAAACGCATCATCAATAAACAGATGTTTTCTGCCGCCCAGCTGTAGCGGCGTATCATCCCTGGATTCATCATCAAACAACAGAGGCGGGCCTTTTTCAAGTTGATCCGCAACGTATCCTTCCTGATAAATACTGGAAAAGCTTTCAGGCGGATTAAACTCATTTGTATAAATTACATCATCCGAAAATCTCAATTCATCAATTTTACCTTGCAGAGGATGTTCCCACAGACCGTCCCGGGCAATGCTCATATAATCTTCGGCAAAGGAAGGCTCGAGTTTCCCGATAGTGACGTTATTCGCTGTCGACAATAATTTTCCATCTACAAAATGGAGAATCTTGTCGTTATCAGCGAAATGCACAAATGCAACATGATGCCATGTTTCAAACGTGAGCTCAGTAGGCAGAGTAACCGCGCTTTGAATCTTTGGGTTAAAGAAATTAAATGAACGGTTCTTTAGATCCAGACTGAGACGTGTCAATTTTTCATTTTCCCCCCTGGGTCCGGCGCCAATTTCAAAGACCGTTCCAATATCAGAATTCTGATTGGGATAAAACCAGAATTCTACGGTCCAGTCAAAATCGCCCAGATTCATTGCAGTCGCCGCCGGGCTTTGGAACCCGACCTCTTTGCGCAGATGCGTTTCGCCGCTTGTCATCAACGCCGAAAACTCGGCATTGTACCACGTCAAAGGCGCAACGGTGCGTCCCGGAGGAGGATCAAGCTTTACAAGCCCGAACTTTTTTTCACCCTCGGGCAGCTCAACTTTAGGATGCATCAGGGGCTCGAACGCATTTCCAAATTTACCTTTAACAATTCTTCCGCCCGGGCCGAGTACAAGCGGCAAATTATGTTCCGAACTGTTTTCTAAAACCTGACTTGGATATAAATCGCATTGTTCATCAAACAGCCAGAGAGATACAGTATGATCCTCTTTGGGGGCGGATAACAGAGTTGCGTAAAAAAAGACAATGACAGCAAGCAATACTTTATAATTCAACATATTCAGAACACCTTTTTAGATTATTTCAGATTATTTATTTGTAAACTGCAGAGAATAGAGTTTTGACCCTCTCATTCGAAAAACAAGTTTTACCACTTTACCTTCAAGCGGAGAAACATCTTTTGTCGTCTTTACTTTTTCCAATATTTCAGTGGATTCACCTTCGCCAATACTCACATCTGTAAATTCCTCGCGATTTTGAATCCATTCAGCTTTTTCTTTAATAAAGTCACCATTGATGTAAACACAATCATCCACTGAAAAGCCTTGAATCGGATTATCATGCTCATCCACAAAACCAACCTGAGTATACCCTACCGCATCGGTGTCAATATTAAGAACAAGCCGGTTTCCCTCAAAAACAAACGGCTTTGTCTTGATCACGGCTTCTTTTTCATACGGACTGTCAATCGATATGAATCCGTCCAATCGTTGCACCAATCGAAATACCGCTCTCTTGTCATCATACGTTACCCAGGGCCCATGATAATGCGGTTCAGCCCAATAATGCTGCCACAGTTCATCTCCACGCCTGACCATACCCTGCGCGATATAGGCCATCTTTACATCAATTCCTTTATGTTTTCCAATGGGAACATACGCGGGTTGATAATACCGTTTCCAGTCCAGCCCATTGCGACTCACAGCGATCTGGGTTTCAATTGGTCCTTCTCCTCGCAGTCGAGTCGAATCGTATAATATCTGTCGTGTCAGCGGCCCATCTTTTTCATAATGAAAATAAGTGATCGGAAACGAGAGATACGTATCCGGAGCATACTCGTACTTTATAGCTTTGGTTATATAAATATCCATTCCAACGGGATCGTCCCCGGTTGGATCAAAGGCATGCGGAAATTCCAACCCAAAATCACCGGGAGTCAGCGGACCGTTATCAAGCCACCAGGGCTGTGGTTCGCGCAGTCGGTATTTTTTATCCAGTTCCCAATAGTCCATTTGGCTTAGAGGTTCATATTTGACAGGCTTGTACAGATTCTCAGTTTGAGTAATGACTGTACTTCTTTGAGTGGCGCCGCCCGGTGTATGAAATATACCGGTCCGGTGGGTTGAAACATACATCTGCCGCTGGTCATCATAAAATGTACAGGATTGCGTGCCACTTCTAAAAGGAATTAAAGCCATTTTCCGGCGGCTCCAGCTCCAGCCGTCCGCAGAGGTATAAAGATAAACCCCGCGATTATGATAACTGGATATATATTTCCATTTATGATCGCCTTTGCCGTTCGGATCGATAAAAGGAGTGCCTTTACCGCCAACACGTTCGGGAATCACAATATTATCCCAGCCGCCATGACTTGTACCGGTATTGGGAGCTTTAAAATTTACGCCGTCTCTGGATGTATGAACAATCATATAATCATCCTGGACGGAATTATAGATGCGGATCAATCCATCCTCATCTTCGATAACGGTTAAATGTTTTCTAAAGCGGCCTTTAACATTACCAATTACCAGTTCTTTTTTTTCAGGAGGATTAACCGTAAACTCGACATCGCCGACGGTCTCAAGAAACGCATCATCAATAAACAGATGTTTTCTGCCGCCCAGCTGTAGCGGCGTATCATCCCTGGATTCATCATCAAACAACAGAGGCGGGCCTTTTTCAAGTTGATCCGCAACGTATCCTTCCTGATAAATACTGGAAAAGCTTTCAGGCGGATTAAACTCATTTGTATAAATTACATCATCCGAAAATCTCAATTCATCGATTTTGCCTTGCAGAGGATGTTCCCACAGACCGTCCCGGGCAATGCTCATATAATCTTCGGCAAAGGAAGGTCTGAGTTTCCCGATAGTGACGTTATTCGCTGTCGACAATAATACTCCATCCACAAAATGGAGAATTTTGTCGTTATCAGCGACATGCACAAATGCAACATGATGCCATGTTTCAAACGTGAGCTCAGTAGGCAGAGTAACCGCGCTTTGAATCTTTGGGTTAAAGAAACTAAATGAACGGTTCTTTAGATCCAGACTGAGGCGTGTTAATTTTTCATTTTCCCCCCTGGGCCCGGCTCCAATTTCAAAAACGGTTCCGCTATCAGAATTCTGATTGGGATAAAACCAGAATTCTACGGTCCAGTCAAAATCGCCCAGATTCATTGCAGTCGCCGCCGGGCTTTGAAACCCGACCTGTTTGCGCAGATGCGTTTCGCCGCTGGTCATCAACGCCGCAAATTCGGCATTGTACCACGTCAAAGGCGCAACGGTGCGTCCCGGAGGAGGATCAAGCTTTACAAGCCCGAATCTTTTCTGGCCCTCGGGCAGCACAACTTTAGGATGCATCAGGGGCTCGAGCGCATTTCCAAATTTGCCTTTAACAATTCTTCCGCCCGGGCCGAGTACAAGCGGCAGATTATGTTCCGAACAGTTCACTAAAACCTGACTTGGATATAAATCGCATTGTTCATCAAACAGCCAAAGAGATACAGTATGGTCCTCTTTGGGGGCGGATAACAGAGTTGCGTAAAAAAAGACAATGACAGCAAGCAATACTTTATGATTCAACATATTCAGAACACCTTTTTAGATTATTTCAGATTATTCATTTGTAAACTGCAGAGCGTATAACTTTGAGCCTCTCATCTCAAGAACAATCTGTACCGTTTTTCCGGCGAGCTCGGATATATCTTTACCTTTCTGCATCCACTCTATTTCTTTTTCCCAGGAAATCTCCGTTGATATAAACGCATTCATCGACGGCGAATCCCTCAATTGGGGTTCCATTTTCATCCAATAATCCGACTTGTGCATAGCCCGTCGCTTCGGTATCAATATTGATGACAAGTCTGTTGCCTTTAAAAACCAAAGGTTTTGTGATAACCGTTGTCTCTTTCTCATAAGGAGAATCGAGTGAAACAAAACCGTCAAGTCTCTGAACCAGTCTGATCACGGATCTTTTATCATCATATTTTACCCAGGGTGCATGATAATGCGGTTCACAGAACACATATTGCCAGATTTGATTCTCACGTTTTACCATGCCGTAGGCGATATAAGCGGTTACAAAATCAATCCCCTGATGTCTGCCGATGCCGACATATGCGGGTCTTGGATATCGTTGCCAGTCAACGCCGTTGCGGCTTGCCGAAAATTGAGTCTCAAGCGGCCCGGAGCCGAGCTGCCTGCTTTCCTCGAAAAGGATACTTCTTTCTTCCGGTAATGATTCCTCATAATGAAAATACATCACAGGAAAAGCCACATACGTATCCGGTGCCCACGGGTATTTATGAGCTTTGGGAATATAAACATCCGTTTCCCGTGGGTCCAGGCTGTCGATTGGCGAAAAAATCCAGGGGTATTCCAAAGAGAAACCGCCGGGAGTCAGAGGACCGTTATCAAGATACCAGGGCCTGTATTCAGCAATCCGTTTTCCCTCGGCTCTTTCTTTTGTTTCAGCCGGAGTCAGAGGAGTGAACGGCCAGGGTCGTAATAAATCTTTTGTTTCCGTCATCACAAAGTCACGCTGAGTATCCCCGGTCCGGGTGCGGCCGAAATCTGATCGGTGAAATGTCGTATAGACCTGTTTTTGATCATCATAATAAATATTGGCCTGCGAGCCCGAACGGAACGGAAGCACAGGCTGTTTATAGCGTTCAAAACTCAAACCGTCTTTGGAATAAAATATGGAAACAGCCCTGCGGTGATAGTCGCTTATATTGTATAGCGTTCATCATCAGGCGCGTGGGGATCCAGTAAAGACAATCCCCATGCCCACATTTTTATGCAGGACAATATTGGTACGACCTTTATAGTGTCCGTTCGGCAAATCAGGCGCTGTAAAATGAACTCCATCTTTTGAAATCCATACAGCCAAATAGTCATCCTCAACCGTGGTATAGATACGAATGTTTCCGTCTTTATCTTCAACAACACTGAGATGTTTTCGAATATGTCCCTTGATATTTGTTAAAACAATTTCTTCCATACGCGGAGGATTGACAACAAATTCAGCGTCTCCGGTTGTTTCAAGGAGGGCATCATCAATAAAAAGATGTTTTCGAGAGCCCAGTTTGATGGGTTGATCAAGTTTTTCACCATCGAATAACAGTTCAGGCCCGGCAATCAAATTATTTGTTTGTTCCAGATCATGCAGATAAGAGAAACTTTGGGGCGGCGTGAATTTATCCGGATATATCATACCTTGAGAAAACCTCAATTCATCAATTTTGCCTTGAAGGGGTTCCTTCCACAAACCGTTTCTTCCCACACTCATGTAATCCTCTTCACCCACCGGCAGCGGCTTTAACGCTTCAGAATTCTCCTGGCTGATCATCTTTCCATTGACAAAATAAGTCAATTGGTTTTCTCTTGAATCATATACAAACGCAAGATGCTGCCATGCCTCCGGTTCAAGCGACGAAGGAATCTCGATCAGAGTTCGGCTCGGTTGATTATAAAAGATAAATTGTCCCATATCCCGGTCAAGTTTCAATGTGGTATAAATCCGGTTCTCCCCTCTGGGCCCCGTCCCTATCTCAAAAACGGTTCCGGTTTCATCAGTCTTGCGCAACGGGTAAAACCAGAATTCCACAGTCCAGTCAAAATCACCAAGATTTAAATCTGTTTGAGTAACCTGGGGGAAACCGACCTCTTTGCGCAGGTGAGTTTCTCCGCTTGTCATTAAAGCGGCAAAGTCGGCATTGAACCAGGACATTGGCTCTACACTCCGCCCATCAGGTACGGGCAGTTGGTCCAAACCAAATCTCACCATTCCTTCAATCTCTACAAAATCGGACTCTGCTTGTCCGACCGGTAGCAAGGCATTTCCGAATTTACCGTTTCAGATTTTCCCGCCCAAACCGAGAACCAGGGGTAATCATCGTCAGATAAATCAGACAGAACACAACTCGGATAAATCCCCTGCTGCTCATCGAATGGCCAGAAAGCAATTGTGCTTTTATCGGTTTCCCGGGAATTGCTGCTGGTCGTCAACATGAACAGAATTCCGACTAGTAAAAAAACCGTGATTTTTTTTTGAGTAGACATAATATGATTCCTTTCCAATATTTGGCTTTACTTGCCGCACTCATAATTTGACCTTTAGAACCAGATACCTTAATTCTTTATAAACTCATGTCGGGTTACGTGTATTGAATTCTTTGTTGTATCAATACCAACCAGATGGAACGGACTTTTATTATTATCGGCGAATGAATCCGTTACGATAGACCGGAATCGTTCGCAAAAAGTTCATCTTTCATCCACCGATGAACATGACCGACAAAGATTCCTTTAATTTGCTCTTTATGAGCGTCAACCAGTGAGAAAAATTCCGGTTCTATTTTTGGCGAAATAAGGTCTTTGGGCTTATTCCGTATTTTTATATGATCCGTTTTGACAGGATGATGAATAAAGAGTAGAACAGGCAGCCCTTTTTGTAATTCGTTTTTCAACCACTGCATTTGCTGGTCATCAAAAAACCGATCGAGATATCTTCCACGCATACTGTTGAGAAACAATAAATTCCATCCTTTATGTTCAATCGCATAATAGGGCTCAATATCCGCCAACTCGTGCCATAACACTTCCATGGTATCAATATCCTGAAATGAAAAAAGGGCATCGGAATCCCGGTCACTGTCAATCTTATAATCATGGTTTCCGAGTGCGATATGCCAGGGAATTTCAATCCGGTTTATTATCTTTAAAAATTTTTCCGCCCTTTGATTTCCAGGCAGGCCCACTTTATCTCTGAAACGTTGAAAGCTTGATACCGCATCGCCGGTTATTACAAGCATGTCCAGGTTTTCAAACATTCCATCATTGACAGCGCTGATCATATCAATCAGACGCTGATCTTTTGTCTCATCATTGCTGATATGAATATCACTGAGAATGAGCAGCGAATAGTCTTTATCAAGCGTTTGCGTATTAGTTCCACATGATATAAACAGCCAGAATATGGATAGAAATACAAGGGTTGCTATTTGACATATTTTTTTGCGTCTGAACATCGTTATGACCTCAAATTTTCATTTGATAAATTTTCATTAATTGCACTGTCACATTATTACCGACATAATATTTTTTTTTGATATCCAAATGTCTAATGACTCCGGGTCACAAAATCATCAATCCAGTAAACAACAGGTTTTACTTTTTGTCCGGAAAAAGGCAAATCCTCACCAAACATTCCAACGGCATCCGGATAACCATCGAGGTAATCAAGCGGCACAATATTCCTGTATGGGCCCGTTCTAAATACGATACGGTTTACATTGCTGACCGGCTCACCAAACTCAATGGCTTTTCTTTGAATCTTTCCGTCGAGATAAAAATCATAGGATTGTGAATCACAATCAAGAACGAGCTTGATTTGATGCCATGTCAGCGGTTGCATATCAACCCCGTCCAGTTCAACATCAAGCAAGTCGAAACGAACATTATCATGGTCGATGCGCAGCCGCGCCGCCCTCTCTCCTTTTTCACTGTGCACCTCAACTTCAAGCGCTTTGCCGAGCCTCACCCCGTAGGGATAAACTCTAAAGCTGATCTCGATATGTTGACTTTGAGGGAATATTTTTTCGGCTCGCGCATAATCATAAGGTTCTTCATCTTTGAGTTGTAGTACTTTGTTTATGCCGTCCAGATCATTGACAATGTCAACAGATGCCCATTGGGGGACATATAGATTCCAGTAATCCAGTGCATCAGCACGGGCAACTGAGTTGAAATTTTGATCAATATCTTTGGTGACCTCGCCTGTTATAGGTGTTGTTATATTTGCAATCCACATATCTTCTTTATTGTTGCTGAATACAACCCACATTTTATCCCCCGGGGGATTGCCATTTCCCTCGGCAATGCCGCGGAAATATTGAGGGCCAAAATTTTTATTTAATCCGCTGTACCGTTGCGGTGGAACTTGTCCGCTGACACATAACATTTCTGTAAATTCATATCCGTCCTCACTTGTCATTACAACCATCGGGAAACGATTTCGCCATGTGGGTGACTGGTTATGAACGAGCGCATATCTGCCATCATCTGTTTTTTGTGCCCATGTTTTGGACCCTGCCGTAATCAATGTTTTATTTTTCGTAATCGGCGTCCAGGTATTGCCTTTATCAGTTGTCAAGGCCGCATACTGGTTTTTCCACAATCCCACCACCACACTATCAGGTCGTGTATACCAATCAAACGCTTTCCCCGCACCCTTTGAGGTTGTAATTTTTTGATGAAACTGAAACGCATTTTCAATATCCCCGGGATTAATCGGGTAAAAACCGTCTTCAGCCCGATCTTCTTCCCACCACTGCAGGGTCATCAGCTTGTTTTGCAAAAGAGCTTCACAAGCTTTGATAAACCCTGTATCATCACTCTCGGTATAAAAGGGATATTTTGTATTCGATTCGTCGAAACCGGCATGCCGGTTGTAGCGAATAAAATAGATGGGGCCGAATGTACCGTCCTTTTTAATTTCCCTGACGACTCGTCCCAAACCCTTGCCGACATTGGGAGAATGCTGTGGACTTTTGCAGTAACTATAAAACCCGGATGTCAGTAATCTGCCGTTCGGCGCGACATAAAAACCCATACGTTGATGCATAACCGCTGGCATTCCTTCGGGAATATGAATATCATCTCTTGTAATCTCGGGCAATCTATAAACAGGGAAAACCACCGTCGGATCACTCCAGTTCACACCATCTTGGGACGTCAATATGGAAGTGCGGGTTGGCGGTGTATGTTCCTGATACAAACCGGACAAATACTGATAATAAAACCGACCGTTCCAATAGGCCAGGTAAGGCTGATGATTATAGGTATAGCCAATGCCGCCTTCACCCGGAGGATGTTGTCGGTTTGCTCTTACGACTTGATATTGATGCACACCCACAGCATGCGGCAGCTTGCCGTCAAAATAATGTTTATCGACGGTCTGTTCGCCCGAGTAAACAATGGGTTCGTCTTTTGATTTTTCTACCCCGGGAGGCATTTTTTGCTGTGAAAATATCAAACTTGAAACCAACAATAGAAATGAGAGCATTAATTTGTAGATCATAATCAACCTTTCTTTTTTTTACAACAAAATGAGTGATAACAATAGAATAATGATCATACCGAATACACCCTGCAACAGGGTTGCGATGGTATGAGTTTTCAGAGCAGTGGGTGTATCCATATTGGAAAACTGAGACACCACCCAAAAATAACTGTCATTAATATGAGAAACGGTCATGGCTCCGGCGCCGATTGCCAAAACAGTTAATGCTTTGGCTATTTCACCATCCAGTTCAAGCGGACCCAACAGAGGTGAAATAATTGCTGCGGTGGTGATGATGGCGACCGTTGACGAACCCTGAGATGTCTTTAATAGAGCGGCAATCATAAACGGAAGAAGCAAGCCCGCGTTCCAATTCGACAATGTATGGCCTAAATACGCTCCCAAATCCGTTGTTCTCAAAACATTACCGAATGCGCCACCTGCGCCTGTTATCAAAATGATGACACCCGCATTTTTCAAACCATCCGTTATCCAACCGCTATGGGTACTTGGGCTTTTTCTTTTTAAGAAAAATGAAATAAAAACTGCAATGAATAATGCAATGAACGGATCACCTGTAAAATCAATAAACTTGTAGAGTACACCTTCTCCAAAAGGGGTCGATGGAGAGTTTGCAATAGATTTGCAGGCTATCAAGATGATCGGAATCATAACAGGGGCAAAGGAAAGTGACGTGGAAGGCAAAACACGATCATTGCTTTGGGGTTCATCGGTATCGGGGGCAACCTTGAATTTTTTAGCAAAATTCTTTGCCCAAAACAAACCCGCCAAAGCCGAGGGTATGGCTGCAATCAGAACCCAGAACAAGTACCAGGCCGATATCCGCACCTAAAGCTGCCGCTGCAGCCAGGGGCCCGGGAGTTGGCGGCACAAAAACATGGGTTGCATACAAACCGGTTGCCAAGGCGACACTCAAGACTGTCAACGACATTCCTGTTTTTTTACTGATTGCTTTGTTAAGCGATGAAAGAATTATAAAACCGGAATCACAGAAAACAGGAATGGACACAATAAAACCGGTAAGATTCATCACAAGAGGAGATCTCTTTCCCCGATTATTCGCAACAAGGTTTCTGCTATTGTTTTTGTTGCACTGCTTTTTTCAAGATATTGACCTATTATTGCACCAAAAACAATAATCAGGCCGATACTTTCCAATGTATCGCCAAATCCCTTTTCTATCGATTCAATGATTACGGTTGATTCAAGACCGGATAAAAACCCGATGACTATAGAAGCCAATAACAACGATATAAAAGGATGCAATTTGTATTTTGCTGTGGCAATGACAACGATTGTCAAAATAATAATTAAACTGATCAAAGTAGTCATAATAGTATCTGTTTATAATCCGGTTATTCATTCATTTTCAAAGCCATCGCATCTTTTTACAATGACCCTTTTATCCTGATTTTCATTGATAAAGATTATCGAGCGCCTAAATAATTCAACAACCATGCCGGCCATGCATAACTGCCGGGTTTAATCGTTACAAAAAAATGATCGCGTGATTGTACACGCATTCTGATAACACCCGGAGAAAGCTCTTGAACCGGAAACAATTTTTCAAACCCGAGTTTTTCCGTGATTGAATGTACGGTCGCTCCTCCATCTATCAAAAGCTCATTGACATCTACCTGCTTCAGAACAACATGTACCAGTCTTGCCATCTCTTTTCTTAGTCGCACGGCATAATTCTTGTCGCGAACAACCTGCTGATCTATTTCGATAATGACAACAGTATGTTTATGAAAAGCCTGTACAACCTTTTCTTTCCACCATTGAAAAGAGTCTTCCACACCAAGGCTGTTAGTAAATACACTATCAGGCATTGGAATTATTTTTAAAGCCTTATTCGCTATGTCTTTAAATCCGGCCTTACCTTTTGAGTAGGCGCTGCCGCATACAATCAATATATTTTTTCCAAACTTTACAGATTTCCCGGTCTTTGAAATGACTTTATCATATCCTTTAATCTCAAGTAAAGCTTTGAAAAATTCAGCCCCGCCGGCCGGCAAAATCGTGTTATCAACCTTGGAAGCCCAGTCTTTCAGATCTTTGCTCGTACAATGCTTCACCGATTATTATTCCTTGCCGGATGATGTTTTGACCAAGCGCTAAGACGTGAACCGTATTGAGATCATCAGCATTTATCAATTCCAGTACATTGGATGTGGTTAAAGGGTAATCAGGATCGTCAGCCAGTTTCGTTTCATGTAGATACCGGTTTTTTATATAATAAATCCCCTCTTTTAGAATGCGGCCAAGAGAAGGATTTGCCGGCACCAAAAGAACTTTATCATAAACATCTGCGTTTAAAACAGCCTGGAGTTCTTTATAAATATGACCTCTAAATATCGAATCCGTTTTTTTAAAGGTTAAACCACGACCCAATTCCGTCAATTGTTTTGTGATAGAATAAACTTCATTATATGCATTCTCTGCTTTCATAGACCGGGTATCGGTTGCAATGATTAATAAATCGGACTCGGATATTCTATGAACATGTGGTTCAATTTCGACCGCAAGCCCGTATCGTAAACCCAGTCCGGCGATTTCAGCGGCGCCTGTAAAGTCATCTGCGATCACTGTCATCATGATTTGTTTCCAACCTTTTCTGAATTTACGATCGGACATTGATACCGCATATTTAATGGCAAGCACCAATGCATCTTTGCTGGCTATGCCCTGACCAGCAATCTCAAAAGCCGTACCATGATCAACAGAGGTCCGAATAATGGGTAAACCTAACGTAATATTGACACCGGTTACGCTCTTTATTTTTCCTGTCGCTTGATCCCATTGAAACGCAGCCAACTTGAAGGGTATATGGCCCTGATCATGATACATGGCAACACAACCGTCAAAGGCTCCGGCCTTTGCAGCAGCAAATAATGTATCAGCCGGGAACGGACCTTCTGCGTCAATACCCAGTTCCTTTGCGCGTTCAACAGCCGGCAGTATTTCTCTGGTATCTTCATCGCCGAACAAATTGCCATCGCCGGCATGCGGATTAAGAGCGGCTATCCCGATTCGGGGCTTGATCACACCAAACTGTTTGCACGCATTGTTTAATAATTCAGTTACCTGGACTATTCTTTGCTTTTTTACGGCGTCGCATGCCTTTCTTAAAGAAACATGGGTAGAAACGTGAACCACCCGAAAATTTTCGTCAATCAGGAGCATTGCATAGTTCTTTGTTTGGGTAAAATGGGCATACATTTCAGTATGTCCGGAAAATTTATGGCCCGCCACATTTACAGACTTTTTGTTGATCGGTGCGGTGACAGTGGCATCAATTTCTTTGGCCAGAGCAAGCTCAATGACTGTTTTCACACATTGAAACGCAGCCTCTCCAGCCATGGGCGATATTTTACCCATTTCAAGTTTATCTAAATCTATCAGGTCAAGAGAGTAAACAGTTATTGTATTTCGATCAAATTCGGCTTTTCTAATATTATCTATTGATTTTATGTTTTTCGGAACGTTTTGCTCAGCAGCGGCTTTTCGAATAACACTCAAATCGCCGACCAGAACAGGGTTACACCATTCAGTCACTCTATCATCACACAACGCTTTCACAACAATTTCAGGACCAATGCCTGCAGGGTCGCCCATTGTGATTCCGATTATAGGTTTTTGGTTCGCCATTAGATACTCATCAACTCCAGGTTAAATCATATTTATCAATTAAATGACGAGTTTGTTCGTGAATCATTTTTTCTTCATTTTCCGGCAGCTTTGTAAATGGCAGTGTAACTTTTTTACCGCACAATCCCGCTTCGTTCATCATAACTTTGAGTGCGGGTAAAGATTGGCCCAGTATTTTATCTTTTTGATAAACGCTTGCTATTTCCATCGAAATGTTTTGACAAAGCTCAGCATTTTCTTTATCTCTATTAATAACAGCCTGATACATATCTTTGTAGACCGGGGCATTAAAGTTACCTGTGCTCGGAACAATACCATCCACTCCGCTCCACAACCCGTTAAATGACTGCGCACCCCAGCCGATAAAGTATGAAAAGTCCTCTCGATTTGCCCACAATTCAATGGATTGTTGCAATCTCTCCATACCTCGTTCAGAGTCTTTTAGCCCAATGATCCGTTCATGGTGACTTAGCTTTTCAATGACTGTAAGCGGGATGGACATATGGGTTGTCGCCGGAATATTATAAATAAACATTTTTCCATGAATGGCTTTGACAAAACGCTCGTAATAATTCAGCATCTGATCATGGGTTAAAGGATAGTAACCGGGAAGTAAAACTACCACCGCCTCTACTCCTGAATCAAAATAACGATTTGCGGCTGTTACCGCATCCTCAAAACAATTATCGGATATGGCAACATAAATTCTGTGTTGATCAATATATTTTTGTAAAGCAGCTACAGCTTTTGTTTTTGCAGATTGAGGGATCGAAGCTGTTTCACCGGTGGTTCCAAACAGCAGAGTCTCACAGTCATTTGCGTTGAAATTTTCGATAATTCTTTCCAATGCAGGGATATCTATTTTTCCGTTATCATCAAACGGAGTCACCACAGGGATGATAATGCCGGAATATTCTTTTCGCCTTTCAATCATAGAGTTTGCCTTTTTCAATAAGCTTCATGATATATTTTTTTTGCGTCCTCGAGTGTTACATGACGAGGATTATTTTTTAAAAGCCTTTCTACCTTCATGGCCGCTTCCGCCAGTCTCTGCACAGCGGTTTTGGGAATATTCAGAGTAGAAAGTTTTACCTTTACGTTCAGGAACTCACAAAGTTGAAATATTCTATCAACGCCGTTTTGAGCCGTTTCATAATCATTTTTCCCTTCTTCCCCACCCAAAGCGCGGGCAACCGTTGCGTAGCGTTCAGTAGATTCCACCATATTGAATTTCATAACATAGGGGAATAAAACAGCATTGGACAATCCATGCGGAATATGATATTCGCCGCCCAACGGATAAGATAAAGCATGTACGGCAGCGGTATTGACAGAGCCAAGTCCGATGCCTCCATAAAGACTGCCGAGCGCCATGTTTTCACGCGCTTTTTCATCATTTCCATCATTATAGGCACGCCACAGAGAACTACCGATTAATCGAATGCCTTCCAAAGCAAACATGTCAATAACAGGATGAGCATACAGGTTGGTATATTCTTCAATACAATGTATGAGCGCATCCAAACCCGTGGTTGCTGTAACAGAAGGAGGAACGGATTTTGTAAACAAGGGGTTTATATAGGCTGCATCTGGAATCAGGTAAGAGCTTGTCACGCCTTTTTTAAGATTATCAGTCTCATCAAGCAATATTGCATTGGGTGACACCTCACTTCCGGTTCCTGATGTTGTCGGCAGACAGGCTAAATAAACCTGCCGTTGTTTTAAACGGCCGCCATCAAGCATCTCCAGAATATTTTGATCATTGTCAAGCATGGCGGCCAGTAATTTAGCAAGGTCTAAAACGCTTCCTCCTCCAATACCCGCTACGCTGTCAATGTTTTTCTGTTGAGCAAAGTGCAAAGCATTTTGAAAATCCTCAATCGTGGGTTCGCTGTTGACAGTTTGATACACAAAAACATCAGCGCCATCTGCTTTTATTTTTTGGGTTAAAGGATGAATGTGTTCAAGCAATGGCTCGGTTGTAATCAGCAGTAGCGTTTTACAACCCGTTGTTTTATAATCAGCAATAAACAGATCACTGCAACCATTTCCGAAAACCAGTTTTTGAGGAAGATTGAGACAAATTGTTCGCATTCTTTTCCATTTAGAATCAGGTTACAATAATACCGTCTTTTACTCTCCAGCCTTTTCGATTTTCAAACCGCCAATCTGATTTATCAGGATCATAATCGGGATTAACGGTCATCTCCCAGGCGCCGACTTTGTCTCTCCAGTTTTTTAATTTTACAAACAACCGCTCAGCGAGTTCAGGCATTTTATCCGCCAGATCATTGATCTCACTGGATCATTTTCCACATTAAAAAGCTGATACGGTTTTTCTTGACCTAACTTGCTTTGCTCAAACCATTCAATTAACTTGTAATTGCCCTCCCGGATGGCAGCAGCAGGTTTATATCCCAGGTGATGATAATGGGGAAAATGCCAGCATAAAAAATCCCGATCAAGATTTTTTTCCTGCTTGATCAACGGCAGCAAACTGACGCCGTCCAGATTCAACGGCAATTCTTTTTCTCCGAGTATATCTGCAAACGTTGGATAGAAATCATCCGATGTTACCAGTTCATTCGATACCGTTCCCGGTGCTATGACACCCGGCCATTTTATACAAAAAGGCACTTTAATTCCGCCCTCATAAATCATTGCCTTACCGCCGCGTAACGGGTCTTGCTCCTGATGCAGTTCATATCCGCCGTTATCGGAATAAAAAATCACAATCGTTTTTTCAGTCAGGTTATGTTCTTCAAGTTTATCCAGTATCTGACCTATCCCGGTATCCATTCTTTCAATCATTGCACCCATCACGGGATTATTCACGGGATCATTGGAATAGGGTTTGTCTTTATACTTTTGTACCAGATCATCTTTTTCCATCAACGGTCGATGAACAACATGATGGCTGGTATAACAGAAAAACAGATCATCTTTATGTCTGTCAATAAAGTCAAGAGATTGGTTGGTGATTTCAACAGCATGGTGCGCGTCATTGGGAGGCGCTTCATATTCCGGTTTGACTGTAGTTAGCACTTCATCAAAGCCCTGCGAGCCCGGATCTCCGGGTCTGCCCGCCTGGTACTCTTTATCTTTGCTGAGATGCCATTTACCGAAATGGCCGGTATGGTATCCATGTTCTTTAAACAGTTCTGCGACAGTCTTTTCTTCAAGCGGCAATCCGACAGTCAACAGATACTCGGGCACTTTGGGCCTGGACAAGCGCGCATACGGATAAGGACTTCCGGGTATGTAATCGGTCATATGTAATCGCGCGGGATTTTTCCCGGTCATCAGGCTAACCCGGGTCGGCGAACAGACCGGCCCCGCAGAGTAAGCATCTGTAAACCACATCCCGGCCGCGGCAATTTTATCGATGTTGGGTGTTTCATAAAACCCGAATCCGTGATAATTCACCTGATTCCAGGCCAAATCATCAGCCACGACAAGTACAACATTCCATTTTTTTTCAGATTTATGCGTACAACTCAAAGAGCCGGTCAGGGACAAACCCGTAACACACAATCCTGTTTTTCCAATATTTTTGATAAATTCTCTTCGTTGCATATAAAGTCCTGTTTTTTAGATATAAAATAAATCCTCCCAAGAACCGGGGCGTAATGAGCCTTTGCCCGTAATTGGGAGGATTTATATGGGAACTATAGAGTCATTTTAATACCAGAGCGTACGGAGATGCCATAATACGCATTTTCTCTGGACGAGAAGGTATATGGTAATACACACGCTTAACTGCATTTGTCAAATTGACGGCATCGATATAGAATTCAAAGCCGGGTATAAACTCATAGGATCCTGAAAAATCAACCTGGAGCCGTTCGTCGTTCCAGCGGTCGAATTCTTTATCCGTTTCAACCTCAACCAGCACTTCCGAAGTATAATTAAAACTCAAACGGGCGGTCAAGTCGCCTCTTTCGAAACTTAATCCTACATTACCGACATCACCCGCCTGGCCGGGAAGCACATCACGGTCTGCATAGGTGAGATCAACATCAGCCTGGGTATAGGTATAGTTGGCATAGACGCCGAATCCATTCCAAAAGCCCGGCAAAAAGGTTAATTGCTGCATCCATCCGATTTCAACACCATACAAGTCCGCTGTTCCGCCGTTAACCTGCATTATTTCGTCATAACCGTCATAGTTGCCGCCTTCAATTCGAGTCGCCGCTGGATAAATGACCTTGTCCAGACTTTTATAGAACAACCCTACATTGATAGCGCCGACACTTTGAAAATAATGACCCAGCATTAAATCCATGTTTTTTGATTCAGTCGGCTCAAGCTCCGGATTCCCGGCAACGATCTCATTATCATCCGGAATAATCCATCGGTACGGAGCCAAATCAAAATAATTGGGTCTGGCAATACCCTGAGTATAGGCAAGTCTGACATTTGTCATAGGAGATATATTGTACCGAAAGTGCACAGCGGGGAAAAAGTTGACATAATCATTTTCCTGGGAAACGGGTTTGTCATTCACAATCGCTCCGTCATCATCCAGTTGAAGCTCGATTCCATCATACGTCGTTTGCGTTAATTCGCTTCTCACACCGGCCAAAACCATCAATTCATTAAAGTGAATCGTGGTCATTAAATAACCGGCATAGATGCTTTCGGAACCCTCATATTGACCGCCAAAACCATCCTCGCTATCATTCACCGGTTCCTTGCGGAAGCCATTGTCGGGATCGAGATTGTTCTGTAAAAACTCGCTCGCTTTATCACCATCCATTATGGGACCCAATGTGTAATTGTCAAGTAATAAATCATCTATCGTTTCTCCGGTCGTCCCAAACATGCCGAGATCATAATCACCGCGCCATCTATAATTATAACGACGACTGTTTCGATCTTTTTGGTCAATCGTTAATTTACCACCGGCTTTAAACTCTGCCGGAAAAGCACCCAGATAATAGGGATATTTTACGTTAACAGCGCTGTTAAAATTATCATTCGAAGCAAATCTATCTTTATATTGTTGTTTATCTTCATTCCAGTTTTCAGGATTGAAAAAATAGCTTTGCTCATGGTTGGTGATGTTAACACCCGGAAAATCTACGTCCGACAGGTCCAATGCATAATCGATATTTTTTATCTGCCATTCGGATTTTATGTGTCCGTTATCACCGGTATATTCTTCACCATGACTATAGGATAGTGTATAATCCAGGTTCAAAAGTCCGAATTTATTTTGACCGCCTGCGGTAAAGGCATACAGATCCTGTATTTCATTCCGGCTGTTCAATTCAAAAGCCACGCGACCACCGCTTATTGTCGTCGCATTCAGATAATCTCCCTTGTCAAAACGATAACGGACCTGATTTCTATCCATATCATCGGTCCGCTTGTTGTACATGGCGTTAATAAAATATCTGTGGTCTTTGGAGGGCCTGAATTCGATCCCGGCATTTAAACCGATATGGTCTCGATTTGTCTCATAATTAAAAATCTTTAAATCAGTCAACGCTTCAGCAATTTCGTTCCCGTTTATATCTTCAACATCTTCCCAATCAAATTCATTGGAATGCGCTGTAATGGAATTTCTGTACCAGCTGGCGCCGACCGTGACACCGATTGTTTTATCTTTATTCAAAAAGGTGCTATAGTTTAGTGAAGCGCGATAAAGCGGATCGTTTCCCAATTTTTGATAGCCGCTGCCCAGATTCACATTAAGGCGGGGCTCCTGGTAATCAAACGCACTGCGTGTCACCAGATTGACCGTACCGCCGATTGCACTACCATCCATATCAGGCGTACTGGCTTTTGTGACATCTATAGATGCCAATTGATTCGCATTGACCACATTAAGCCCGATAAATCTGTCTTGTTCACGGGGCGTGGCAATTTTTTGTCCATTTACGGTAACATTGGTAAGACGAGGCTCTGTTCCGCGCAGCATAACAAACGCTCCTTCACCCAGGCTGCGTTCAACTGCTATGCCGGGAATCCGCTGTAAAACTTCAGCCGTGTTCATATCCGGGAATTTTTCCATTTCTTCTTTCGACACGACATTTTTAATGTTGGCCGCATTTTTCTGCTGATTCAATGCTTTAACCTGCCCCTGTCTTAAACCTTCTACGACAAACGCATCTAATTCAAGCGCAGTAAAATTCATGGGGACATCGATGTTTACTTTGGCATCAGATGGTTTTAATTCGACCTCGCTTGAAAACTCTTCGTATCCGATGTAGGTAACCTTTAAGGTATAGTCTCCAAAAGGCACATTTTCGATTGTAAAATATCCGTTCGCATCACTGGCAGCGCCGATCTGTGTACCCTCCAGGTAAATGTTTGCCCCGGGTAAATACTCTCCGCTTTCCGCATCTATAACTCTGCCTTCAATGCTTCCGCTTCGTTGGGCATACACGCTGCGGTTGCAGAACGATCCCCGTAAAGAGGATGATGAACACTTGCACTAACAGGAAATAAGACTTCATGGTTGAGCCTCCGTTTGGTTGATAAACTGTACTCTTTTTTTTATGTACTGCCTGTAAAACAACCGCTTCCAACACACCTCCTTTAAGTTTTTAGACCGCTGCTTTCGATTCCTATGGTAAAATCATTAATTTCATGTTACGACCTTTATTCAAGTAAAATCATTTTTTTTGTACAGACACTCTCGCCGGCTTTTAATTGATAAAAATAAACACCACTGGATAAATGATTTGCCGTAAATTGTATTTCATAAACACCCGGATTTTTTCTGGTATCGAGTAGCGTTGCTCTGATATGACCTAAAATATCAATTAATTTTATAGAGACATGCTGTTCAAGTTTGCCCTGGGGAACTGTAAATTTTATTCGCGTCGAGGCATTAAATGGATTCGGATAATTCTGATATAATACAAAGTTATCGGGACGCGTCTTTGAACCTTGCTCTTTATCTATTGAAGAGACAACGCCGTCATTATTGAATTTACTCAGATAAATATCTCTGGATTTACTGTAACTGCGGGTGTTCCCCAAATTGACATAGCCATCGTCATTGGTTTTTAATATTTTACCCAACCCATCAGATAAATATCCGCCAAATTGTTTAGACCATATATGATTGCCGTTCTTGTCGAGTTTGACCATAAAAGCATCCGTATATTGTTGCTCCGTTGTAATCCGGGTGACCGTATTTCCGACGGCAATAAAATTGCCGGCGGGTGTTTCCGCAATACCCCCGAATTGATCGTTATTAACATCTCCAAATGTCTCTTCCCACAACAGACGACCCGAATCATCCAACCTGACGACATACCCATCCCGGCCTCCCGCTCCCATGCTGGCAGTATAACCGCAGACAACAAAACCGCCGTCACGAGTCTCCCGAACCGATGATCCGACATCATACGCCGAGCCGCCGAACGATTTTTCCCAGATCGAATCTCCTTTGTCATCTATCTTTATAAAATAAACCTGAAAATCATCATCTTTGGTAAGAAAGCCGACGATGGCAAAATTTCCATCTGACAACTGTATTATATCATCGCCGCCAGTGCCGTTTTCTCCTCCATATGTGGTCGTCCATTGCTCTGACCCCTCTGCGTCTGTTTTGACCAGAAACATATTCTTACCAATCCCCGATCGAGGAGTCGTTTGTCCCAGCAGAAAATAGCCTCCGTCATCAGTAGCGATTATTCTCGATCCCGACTCTTCATTGACAGACCCGTACGTTTTTTTCCACTGATATTCTCCATCTGAATTGTATCGCAGCAACAGGATATCAAAACCGCCGACTCCAAAGTTTTCTGTATGACCCAGAACAAGATAACCGCCATCCTCTGTTTGCACCACATCAGCGCCCGAGTCAACTCCTTTCTCATCGCCATAAATTGCAGTCCATTCCACCTTACCCGCAGCATCTGTCTTGATCAAATAAACACTCCTATAGTCTTCATCAAACGGCGTTGTGCTTCCGACAATGATAAAACCGCCGTCCCTTGTTTGATTGATATTGCTTCCATTATCATCTTCATTCGTCCCCAATATCCTCTCAAACAGCTGAAGGCCACCTGACTTTTGAATACCGTATCCGGACAACGTATCCGAAAACGTACCGGCGCTGCTTTCAACCTTGAAAATCGCTGTGTTTTCAACAGGGCTGTCAGGCTGGTACTTTATCGATATTGCTTTTTTCTCAATAGGTCCCAGGGTGAAATTTCCGGGATTTTCTATTAGGGTAAAAAGCGATTCATCTGTACCGTCAATGGAAACAGAACTCACTTTTATTGGATCTGCTGTAATGTTATAAAGAAGCATTTGTCGTTCTGATGAACTGCCGACTGGAATTTTCCCCATATATAATGGAGAGGGCGATAAAAGGAGTTCCTGAGCATTTAGAGAAAAAGCCACTCCAATTAAAATAAAAAACAAAATTTTGTTGGCAAACTTGTACATTGTTACCTCCTGTTTGTTATGACACAAGTCGTGATTTAGCAAGAATCACGTATCATCAATTCAGTATTCAACATCATTTTAATCGACGGCTTTTCTGGTTCAATAATTTTTTGATACAATAAATCAGCCGCTCTTTTGCCAATTTCGTATCCGGGTTGCTTCACGGCGGTCAGTGGCGGATTCAATGAAATAGACCACGGCATATCATCAAATCCAATTATGGCCACATCGTCCGGAATAGCCAGATTCATGGCATGTATGGTTTCCAAAGCGCCCAGAGTAATAAGATTATTGCCTGTAAAAAAAGCAGTCGGTCTTTCCTCGAGCTGAAGCAGTTCCCGGACAATGACTTTGCCGCTGTCATGCTTCGAATCACCAAATCTGACCAACTCGTTCTCGACCGGTATATTATGTCTCTGAAGAGCCTTCACATAGCCGTCTTTACGCTGTTGACTTGTGGGGATAGAGGGCAGACCGCCTACATAAGCTATTCGTTTATAACCCTGCTCAATTAAAAAACTCACCGCTTCAAATGCCCCTCTTTCATTATCAACCAAAACAATATCCACATCCTGATACTCGGCCAATCCCCTGTCAACACAAACAATGGGGTAATTTTTTCCCAAAAGATCCATAACATCCTGATCATATTCATCAAAAGGCGCTAAAATCATCCCGTCAACAGATTCTGATACCATAATGTCCAGATACATGCGCTCTTTTTCCTTGTTTTGCGCAAAGTTGCACATCAACAAGGCATAATTTCTACTGTAAGCATAATCTTCAACCCCTCTGACAACATCCACATAAAAAGGATTTTGAATATCCGGAACCAACAGACCGATGATCTTTCGATGTCCATCTTTAATGCGCAATCGTTGCGCCACCCTGTTCGGACGATAATTAAGCGCTTTGATCACTTTATTAATTCTGTTCAGAGTTTTCGGATCAACCTTTTCAGGATAGTTGAGCGCTCGAGAAACCGTTGCTATAGACACATTGGCTTTTTCAGCAACCTGTTTTAGGCTTGGATTCTTTTGCATTTAATGTAAACGTTTTCATTATGCTAATTTATTGTATTTATTAGGTTTATTTTACTGCTTAATGCTTTTTAATGATAACGTTATTATAATACTGAATAATTTTTTAAAAGTCAAGCTTTTTTTAAAAAAAAGTGCGGTCTAATAGTCTACAGGCAGGTTGTGCGTTTTATCAAGCAACAAAAACATTGATGATCGGACGTTTTCAATACACCCCTTCAAAAAAGCCCCGGGCGTCAACCCGGGGCTCTGTTTGTTAAGCAGGTACGTCTTTGTAGACCTGTTTTTCCGTATAATGCGTGTGCAGCAGTTCATGAGATTTATGTCCGTTCGGTTCACCCAGGAACTCTTTATAGAGTTTGATCACCGCCGGATTTTCATGTGATTTGCGGATTTCGAGACTTTCATCCGCCGCATAGATGGCATCCACACGTTTCTGACGGATGTCCATGGACGTCGGGATCGGCTGACCGCCGCCGCCGATACATCCGCCCGGACAGGCCATGATCTCGATAAAGTGGTAATCCGCTTCACCGGACACGATCTTGTCCATGAGCTGGCGCGCATTGGCCAGTCCGTTGGCGACCGCGCCCTTGACGATGGTGCCGTTTAGATTGATTTCCGCTTCACGAACGCCTTGCATGCCGCGTACGGCTTTGATATTGACATCTTCGATCTTGGATTCGGTCACCACTTCATACACGGTACGCAGGGCCGCTTCCATCACACCGCCGGTGTTGCCGAAAATCACAGCGGCGCCGGTTGATACACCCAGAGGTTCATCATATTCGCCGGGCTGCAAATCCGGTAGATTGATACCCACCTGTTTCATCATAAACGCCGCTTCGCGCGTGGTCAGTACCGCATCCACATCCTGGAATCCGCTGTCGTTCATCTCAGGACGTCCGGCTTCGACTTTTTTCGCGGTGCAGGGCATGACCGAAACACTGTAAATATTTTCCGGTTTGATACCCATTTTATCCGCGTAATAGGTTTTTGCCAAAGCGCCGAACATCTGCTGCGGCGATTTACAGGAGGACACGTGCGGCAGCAGACTGGGATAGAAATGCTCGATAAAATTAATCCATCCCGGCGAACAGCTGGTCAAGAGCGGCAAAGTACCGCCGTTTTTGATGCGACCCAGCAGCTCATGACCTTCTTCCATAATGGTCAGATCCGCGGTAAAGTTGGTATCAAACACCTTGTCCACACCCAGCATGCGCAGACCGGTCACCATTTTATCCGTGACCAGTGACCCCGGTTCCATACCGAACTCTTCGCCAATGGCAGCGCGGACAGCCGGAGCCGTCTGGATGACCACATGTTTTTCCGGATCATCAATCGCATCCCAGACACGCTGGATATGCGGATTTTCGTACAAGGCGCCGACCGGACAGCGGTCGATACATTGACCACAGGACACACACGCCACATCGGCGATGCCTTTGCCGAACGGTGTATCCACCCAGGTATCATAGCCGCGGCCTTCCAGGCCGATCGCGCTGACGCTCTGCACCAGTTCACAGGTCTGGATACAACGGCGGCACAGGATACATTTGGCCGGATCGCGAACAATCGCTTCACTGGAATGATCGGCTACACCGGGACGCTCCGAGTATTCAAAACGGGTTTCGCGAATACCCAGCTGTTCCGCCATGCTCTGGAGTTCGCAATCCTGATTGCGCACACATTCGGTGCACAACATGGGGTGACGCGACAGAATCAGTTCCAGCGCCATTTTACGGGAATCGCGCACCTGTTTGGTGCGTGTTTTGATGTTCATACCGTCCTGACACTTCCAGGAACACGCGGTTCTCAACAGCCGGTCGCCTTCAATTTCGACCACACACAGGCGGCAGGCGGAGACCGGAGGAAGATCAGGATGATAGCACAATCGTGGAATTTGTATTTTTGCTTTTTCTGCAGCATCCATGACTGTTGTCCCCTGGGGAACACTCAGCTGAATGCCGTCTATGGTTACGGTGACGTTTGCCACAGGACACCTCCGTTTATTCATGATTATCACAGTTCCAGTTCAACATTGCTTCACAGACCTCAGGCAGCTTCAATTTCAGACGCTGCGGTTTGGACAACCGCCAGAAAATCTTTCCTGAAATGGTTCAGACATCCCAGCACGGGAATGGGAGCGGCCTGACCCAGGCCGCAGAACGCGCCTTTCATCATGGTCTGTGCCAAATTCTTGCATCAATTCAATATCTTTAACGGTTCCCTGACCGTCCAGGATTTTATCCAGCAGCTGCAGCAGTCGACCGTTGCCTTCACGGCACAGTGTACATTTGCCGCAGGATTCATGGTTGAAAAATTCAACAAAATTGCGAACCAGATCAACCACATCCTGAGACTCATCAACCACCAGCAGAGCGCCCGAACCCAGACCGGCTCCGACACTGCGCAGATTTTCAACCGTCATGGGCATGTCCAGGTGTTCTTCCGTCAGAATACCACCGGTGGTGCCGCCCATCTGAGCCAGTTTAAAGCCCTTGCCGTTGGGAATGCCATGTCCGATATCGTAAATGATTTCACGAAGCGTGATGCCCATGGGCACTTCGATCAATCCGGGATTGTTGATATTGCCGACCATGGTAAACACCTTGGTGCCGCGGCTTTTCTCGGTTCCCATTTTCTTGAACCAGTCCGGACCATTGCGCAGAATCGGCGGAATATTGGCCAGAGTTTCCACATTATTGACGATTGTGGGTTTACCCCACAGACCTTCTGACGGCGGAAACGGCGGTTTATCACGCGGTTCACCGCGTTTGCCTTCGATCGATTCAATCAAAGCGGTTTCCTCACCGCAGATATAGGCGCCTGCGCCTTCACGCACCTCAATATCAAAAGAAAAATCCGAATCGAACAGGTTTTCGCCCAACAATCCGTTTTCACGCGCCTGTTCAATGGCGCGGTTGATGCGTTCAATGGACATTTTATATTCACCGCGAATGTAAATATAGCCCATGGATGCGCCGACCGCGTATCCGGACAGTGCCATACCCTCTAAAATGAGGTGCGGATCGCCTTCCAGGATCAACCGGTCTTTAAATGTGCCGGGTTCGCCTTCATCGGCGTTACAGACAATATATTTGGGCGTGTTTTTTTCAGCTGCGGCAAAACTCCATTTCAATCCAGTGGGAAAAAACGCGCCGCCGCGTCCCAGCAGTTCACTGTTTTTCACGGTTTCCAGCACCTCACCGGGTTTCATCTCGGTCAATGCACGTCCCAGCGCTTCATAACCGTCATTCGCGATATATTCCTGAATGCTTTCCGGATCAATATTGCCGGCGTTCTTCAACACAACGCGTATCTGTTTGCCAAAGCGCGGGGCTTCGCCCTGTTCGCCTTCTTTGTATTCGGGTACGTCGGTATAGCGCAGACGTTCGACAATGCGCCCTTTGATAATGTGCTCGGAAATAATCTCGGATACATCTTCCACCTTGACACCGGCATAGTAAACCGCATCCGGAAACACAACCAGAACCACGCCCTTGTTGTAAATTCCCAGACTGCCGGTTTCAACAACCTTGACCTCATTGCCGAGATTTGCCATTTCAAGCTCACGCACGAGAGCCTCCTTGACGGCACGGGCACCCTGGGCTATCGTGTGAGCGTCCATTGCGATGAGTATATGTGATCTATGCATTCGACAGCCCTTTCATTTTATAATCTTTCAAAATTGACACTGCTTTTTCCGGAGTCAGATTACCATATACCTCGTCATTGATCATCATGACGGGAGCAACCGCACACAATCCGAGACAGCTGGTAAATTCCAGAGTAAATGTCTTGTCCAGTGAGGTCTCATTGACCTGCACACCGAGATAATTCTGGATTGCATCCAGAACATCTTTTGAACCTTTGACATGACAGGGGGCATTGTTGCAGCAGCGAACGATATATTTGCCCTTTTCTTCTGTGGTGAAGAGACTGTAAAATGTCGCAACACCATAGATATTGCTCAGAGGGATATCGGTTCTCTGTGCGACCCGCGTCAGAATATCCTCAGAGAGAAATCCGTATTCTTTCTGAACATCCTTGAGAATGTAAATGAGTGGTGTTTTCATATCGTTATAATTTTTCACGATCGCATCCACTCGATCCAAGTTCTGCATTGATAACCTCCTTGTTTAACGCGTATACACGTCTTGATTTGTTCTTCTTAATCCTGTTTAAACACCAGATCAGAGAGCACGTTACCCTCTATGATATGCTGCGCCACAATATCACGGGCGCTCTGGGGCGTCACTTTGCCGTAGGAAATGACAGTTTTATCCGGCTGAGTCACCTGTACCAGCGGTTCCTGATCACAGTATCCCTGGCAGCCCGTCTGCGTGACCACCGCGTCTTCAACACCTCGTTTACTGATTTCGTCCAGCAGCGCGCTCATCACATCCCGGGCGCCTGCTGCAATACCGCATGTGCCCATGCCGACACAGACACGGTACTTTGCTGTTTTTTCACGAGCGGCCATTTCTTTTTTGGCTTGTTCTTTGACCGCGCGAAGATCTGCAAGTGTTTTCACTTCTGGACCTCCTTGTCTTTGGTTTCCATTCTAAAATCCCGGATTCACCCGGGAACCTGTTATTCTCTCATTTTATGCTTTCGAATTAATGTCTTTCAACCGGCTTTTGATATGTTCCAAAGACGGATGAATCATATCGTAAAGCGTTTTATCCTGTTCCGCCGCCCGCGCCAGTATCCAGTAAGAATCAAACCAGAGCCGTCCATAGTCTGTTGTGTGGATGTACATAAAATGCACATCCAGATTGCTGATCACCAGATTGACAATCGTCCCGCCCACATCACCCAGAGGCGGTCGATTGAGGCAATGCAGTCGCAAATAGGTACTGACCTCCGTACCCTGACCGAGTTCTGATCGAATATCAAGGTCTCCGCGCGCCTGCCGCGCCAGCTGGTGCAACAGTGACAGGCCCATGCCCACCGGACGCGTGGTGCGCGATGTGACAAACGGATCCATCACCTGCCGGACAAATTCCTGACTCATGCCGCGGCCGTTGTCCCGAATCCGAAAAGTCAGACGATTTTCCACCTTGTCTTCATCAATATGCAGAATCACACGGTTTGCCTCCGCTTCGATGGAATTGGTGATGATATCCAGTATGTTCAGCGACAGTTCGCGCATCAGTTCACCTTGTCCAGTGATGCCATTCGTCCGTCCACCTGACGCAGGGCCTTGCGTATCTCGCTGAACGACTTTTCTTTTAGCTTGAAATACGTAAACTTTTGGCCAATCTGATCAATATCATGCGCATCCGAAGAGCGGATCACCGAATACTTGCCGTTCTTTAATATACTGAAAGATTTGCACGCCTTTTCATACGAATGCGCGATCTCCATTGCGTAAATCGGAAGATTATTCGGCATAAAACTCAGCACCCGCAAGATGCTGTGAGACCGCCGGTCCACATGCGCCGGAATCATAATGCCGTTAAACTCTGCAATATAATCCGCAATCTGATCCAGATTCAGATTCACCGGCAGCGATAAAAGCCGATCGCTTTCACCGAGTACATTTTCATTCGCATCACAAAGAATCTGCTCGCCGAACATACTTGAATCATATTTGCCTTCAGCCACTGCCGCATAGATGATACGCTGAAACGCAAGCACATCACCCAGGGTTTCAAACAGACAGACAATATGCGCCTCGTCGCGGCTGTACACTTCCATACCGGGAAGCACCAGCAAATCGGTCGATTCCGCGGCTTTGATGACGGCCGTGATATTTTCAGCGGAATTATGATCGGTGATCGCGATGATATCCAGTCCCTGTTCAAGGCTCTTACGGACAATATCTTTCGGTCCCATGCTGAGTTCAGCACAGGCCGAAAGCACCGTATGGATATGCAAATCCGCTTTGTACCAACTGAGCATTATTGACCTCGTATACCCAGCTCGTACAATCGACCGGCGATATCGAATGCCGTCAAATTGCTTCGAAACACCGGTATATTTTTCTCTTCCGCTTTTTTAATCGACGCCTCTTCCAGAGACATGTTTTCCGGCAGGATCACCCCGGCCAGTCCCTTGAAGAAGACCAGGGCCAGGATATTTTCATGGGTTTGATTGGTGATCCAGATCGCTGCTTTAGGCGCCCTGGACATCACATCACTGAGAATATCAGACAAATAGCCATATTCCACTTGTTTGTCCAGATTCGATTCACCGCTGATTATGTCCAGACCGAGAGCCTGAGCAATCTCTGACAGCTTCATACAGATGTCCTCCGTTGGTTGACCTCTGTCGCGGCAGTGTTATGCCGCTCTAGTATTCAGTTTCCAGTGGCAAAAAGACGGTAAAGGTTGTTCCTTTTTCAAATTCACTTTCGACAATGATTTTTCCGGCGTTGGCGTCTATAATACGTTTGACAATAGACAAACCCAGTCCGGTACCGGTGATTTTTCGTGTAAACTTGTTTTTAGCCCGATAAAATTCTTCAAACAGCCGGTCCTTTTCATCAGGCTGCAAACCGATTCCGGTATCACTGACACTGACTTTGGCATAGTGTCCGTCTTTACCTGCTTTGATCGATATTGTACCGTTTTCTTTATTATATTTGACGGCATTGCTGATCAGATTGTTAAAAACGCGTTCTATTTCTTCGCGATCGCATTTCACCATGAAATCTTTCTGCAGACGAATATCAAGTTGTAAATTTTTCTGCTTTATTTCTTTTGTAAACAGTTCAATTTTATCTTTAAGCAAACCGGCCAGATCGACTTGTTCAATTTCACGTCTGACTTTGCCGGCTTCCATTCTGGAAATATTCAAAAGATCATTGATCATGGAAATAAGAGCTTCGAGGCGGTCGTGGGAGCGCTCCAGGTAGGTCTGATAGCTGTCAAGATTGTCTCCGAGGGAACGATCAATGATCAAATCAAGGTATCCCTGAACGGCAGCCAGGGGCGCCTTGAGTTCATGGGCTGCCATATTCACAAACTGGGATTTCAAAATGTCCAGTTTTTTGAGTTCCGAAATATCGCGTAAAACCGATACCACACCGATGAGTTCATGATCCGTATCAACAATGGGCGTCGTGTTGGCCATCAGCACCAGTTCAGCCGGCGGTTTGATGGTGATTTCCTGTTTGATGGCGCGAAAATCATCCTGCTGCGCCATGACCTCCTTGATCTGGTCATGCAGTTCTCCCGGCACAATATCCCAAACCTGTTCACCGGTCTGAAAATCATTGGGCACATTGAGCATCTTTAAAAAACTCGAGTTGTGAAACACCACCTGGCCGTCCACATTGATCACCACCACCCCGTCATCCAAAGCATTGACGATACTGCGGACCCGCGATTGTTCATGCTGCAGTTCCAAAAGACGTTTTTCGCGCTCTTCACGCAGCTGACGCGCTTCCAGCACGTACCAGCGTTTTTCGAGCGCCCGGTTGACCAGATTCTGCAGCTCTTCCGGATCAAACGGTTTGGGAATATATTGATAAGCGCCGAGCTGAGTGGTTTCAATGGCGGTTTCAATGGACGCATAAGCGGTCAGGATCACACAAATCGCTTCAGGATAGGCCAGCTTGATCTCACGCAGCACCTGGGTGCCTTCAATATCCGGAATTTTCAGATCAATGAAATACAGGTCATATTCTTTTGAAATGCCTTTTTCAATCCCTTCACTGCCACTCTCGGCCGTATCCACATTCAGGCCTTTCAGGCCCAGCAGTCTCTGAATCCCTTCCCGCATACCGCGTTCATCATCCACAACCAATATGTCGGCGTTTTTAATTTTCATTTAAAGATTTTTTCATTCAGATATTGCACCAGATCGCGGGGCGCAACCGGTTTTTCCAGATAATCATCCGCGCGGATCCATTTTTTCTCCTCCGCCGTATCCGTGGAAAAGCGAATACCGGTTTCGTGACCGGCTGAGGTCATGATAATCACCGGCGTGTCTGCACCTTTTTGCGTTTTTTTCAGCTTTTGGCAAAGCACAAACCCGGAATCAAACTGCTCCATGGCCAGATCAACAAAAACCACATCCGGTTTAAATGCTTCAAATGCCTCCAGGCCTTCTTTGCTGTCATAGGCGCCTTTTACCTGATAACCGGCCTGCTCCAGAACCGGTGTATATTGTTCAATCAGATCGACATCATCATCTACCAAAAGTACTTTATCGTTCATTCTGTTTCCCTATCCTGTTTATTCCGACAAAAATTCTCTGACTTTTGCTAATAAATCCTGAGGCGACAATGGTTTCTCTAAAAAGCAATCGACAGGATTCCATTGTTCGTCCGCACCCACCGTCAGATCAAATCCATGTTCCTTGTTTACGGATGTGAGCATGATGATGGGAATGTGTTTATACTGTTCATCCTGTTTCAGAGTCCGCGCCACTTCAAATCCTTCCCCCACCTGATCCATCATAACATCCAGAACGATCAAGTTCGGCGCGGATTCTTTGACGCGCTCCACCCCTTCGGTTCCATTGTATGCGGTATCTACCGTATACCCTTTGGTTTCCAAAAAGGTTTTATTCATTTCCACAAAATCGACGTCGTCATCGATCAGTAAAATATGGTTAGTCATCTTGCTCCTTTTTGGTTATGGTTTGATTAGAAGCGAGGGGAATATCAACAATAAAGGTAGATCCTTTATCAACCTCGCTTTTAACACGAATATTGCCTTTATGCATTTTTAATATACCATAGGCGATCGCCAGACCCAGGCCGGTTCCCTTGCCGATCTGTTTTGTGGTGAAAAAGGGGGTAAACACCTTGCTCTGATTGTCTTTGGAGATTCCAACACCGGTGTCCGTGAATGTGATGCGCATCTTGTTGGTGTCATCATCCAAAAATGCCTTGATGGTCAGGTCTCCTCCCTCCGGCATAGCTTCAGCCGCATTCATGGTGATATTCAAAAACACCTGATACAGCTGATCCTCATCAACATAAATCTCGGGCAGATCATCAGCAAATTCCGTATGAATTCGGACATGCTTAAACTCGGGCTGTTCTTTGACCACCTCAATCATTTTCAAAATAATATCCGGTACATGATTCTGTTTGAGTGTAAGCTGTCCCTGTCGTGAAAAATCAAGCAGACCGGATACAATGTTCTGACAGCGTTTGGCTTCCTCGATAATAAAGCTCAGATCTTTTGCATCGTCCTCAGCCTGATCCATTCGCTGTTTGACCAGATGCGCGTACAGCAGGATTGAACCGAGCGGATTATTGACTTCATGCGCGACTCCGGCCGCCAGCTGTCCGATTGACGCCAGTTTTTCATGTTGAATCAACTGCTCCTGCGTGGTCGCAAGCTTGTCCAGAGAGGCCTGCAGTTTATTTTTCATATGTTCCATCTTGTCGATAAGAAATGGCAGACACATATCCGCTTCGGCCAGTCCCTGATAAACCGCAACCGCGTGTTCGCGGCATGAAGAATAGCCGCAGGCGCCGCAGTTCAGCTCGTCGGATTTTTCATGTTTATCAATGCGCGCCAGAATTTCAGAAATCTCTTCTTCCGTCGGCTCGGGGTTATTGACCGATTCTGCTTTAAAAGAACGATATAGATTTACGTGGGACAAACAGTCTTCGATTGTTTCCCGCCAGGCCGGATAATCGGCCTGGTTGCGCCGGTTCTCGGTATAGCGCACAATGTTGCGCTTGCTGTCAAAATAATTTTCACTTTTATTGGAAAACGGACCGCTGATACAGCCTTCACAAAACAGCACATCAATAAGCTTGGCGTCGATTTCCTTTTTCTTCACCAGATCCAGCAAATTGAGAACCCGGTTTTTGCCCTCGGTTAACACAATATCATCATTCATCAGATCCGTAGGCAGTCCGGCGCTGCGCAGAAAACCGCCTGACACCGGATACAGGCGTCCCAGATACGCATGCGGCGGATCCAGAGGCCGGGGGGCAACAGCATCAAAATCAATTTGATAATACTGAAACAGATCGTTCAGCTCGGCAAAGGTCAGCACCATATCCACGGAATCACTGACCTGTTCATCCTGTATTTCAACTTTTTTAGCCGTGCAGGGTCCGATGAAAACCACCCGTTTGTCCTGACCATATAAATAATTCACTGCGCGTCCCATGGCCACCATCGGCGATACAATGCGGGCAATATGCGGTACCAGCTCCGGTATATATTTCTGAACATAGGAAAAAATCGCCGGACACGACGATGCAATCACCGGCAGCATTGTTTCGATATCCGGATCATCAGGGGCTTTTAGCAGATGCAAATACGCCTTGTTGACCAGATCCGCGCCGAATGCCACTTCAACGACTTTATCAAACCCGCAGGCGCGCAGGGCGCCGACGAGCTGTTGGGTATCCAGATCCGGATAAACAGCCGGAAACGACGGCGCCAGCATGGCAATCACGCTGTCCGATTTTAGGTAATGCATGACCTCCCGGGTGCCGTTCAGCACTTCTTTGGCACCCTGAGAGCACACATTTACACAATGTCCGCATCCCAGGCATCGGTTCTCGATCACTTTGGCCTGACCGTGTTCAACCTTGATCGCCTTGGCCGGACATTCCCGGACGCAGGAATAGCAGCGCCGGCATTTTTCTTCTATGGTCCAGACAACAGCCATAATATGATATTAGACACTTTCCGTGCGTTTGACGTAATGTGTGTGCAGCAGTTCGTGGGCTTTGTGGCTGTTCGGTTTTTCCAGAAATTCCTGATACAGTCTTTGCACTGATTCATTCTGGTGCGAACAGCGTTTCGGCAGCCCGCGGTCGATCTTGTAAATGGACTGCATACGTTTTTCAGTTTTTTCCGCATCCGAGGGCAGTGGCTGACCGCCGCCGTTGATACAGCCGCCCGGACAGGCCATCACTTCAATGAATTGATACGGCGATTTGCCGTCGCGGATATCATCGAGCAGAGATTTGATCTGGCTGAGACTGTTGACCGCAGCAACCCTGAGTTCGGTGCCGTCGATCTTAATCTCAGCCTCCTTCACGCCTTCCAGACCGCGGATGGGTTTGAATTCAATATCAGCGCATTCCGTACCCGTCAGGCTGTAATGGGCGGTTCGCAGCGCCGCTTCCATCACACCGCCGGTGGCGCCGAAAATAATAGCCGCGCCAGTGGATTCGCCCAGCGGATCATCGAAATGATCATCTTCTATTCTGGTAAAATCGATTCCTGCTGTTTTTATCATCTGCGCCAGCTCGCGCGTGGTCAGTACCGCATCTACATCCTGATGCTCATCTCCCAGTTCCGGACGCTGCGCTTCATATTTTTTGGCAGTACAGGGCATAATAGATACTACAAAAATCTTTTCCGGATCGATTCCCTTTTCTCCGCCCAGTAGGATTTGATCAGCGCACCCTGCATCTGATGCGGGGATTTACAGCTCGACACATGCTCCAGCAGTTCGGGATAAAAATGTTCTATATATTTTATCCATCCGGGACTGCATGAGGTCAGCATGGGGATGGTGCCGTTATTTTGCAGACGCGACACCAGTTCCGTGGCTTCTTCCATGATGGTCAGATCGGCGCTGAAATTGGTATCAAACACCACATCCATGCCAATGCGGCGCAGCGCGCTCACCGCTTTGCCGGTCACCACGGTACCGGGTTCCAGTCCAAACTCTTCACCCAGAGCCACACGTACCGCCGGAGCGATCTGTGAAACCACCAGCGTGTCCGGATCATTGAGCGCTTCCCAAACTTTTTTCACATGGCTTTTTTCGCGCAGCGCGCCTACGGGACAATTGACCACACACTGACCGCAGAACACACAAGCCACGGTATTCAGACTGTGATTGAACGCCGGCATCACCGTACTCTGAAATCCGCGGTTGGCGATATCAATGGCGCCGACACCCTGAACCTCATGACAAACGCGCACACAGCGGCCGCACAAAATACATTTTTCCGGATCGCGTTCAATCGACGGAGACGCCACATCCAGTTTGGCTTTGCGGCGCTCACCGATGTAGCGCTTGCTGCGTACACCATAAGCCTCGGCAAGCGTCTGCAATTCACAGTTGCCGTTGCGGACACAGTTCAGACAATCCTGAGGATGATTGGCAATCAATAATTCAATAATGGTTTTTCGCGCCCGGCGCACTTGGGCAGAGTTGGTTTCCACGTTCATGCCTTCGCAAACCGGGAACGCACAGGAAGGCGCCATCCGGCCGCCGTCAACTTGTACTATACAGATTCGGCAGGAACCGGTCGGAGAAAGGCCTTTTAAATAACAAAGAGTGGGGATATTGATACCTTCCCGCTCAGCCACTTTTAATATGGTTTCTCCGGGATTGGCCCAGCATTCTTTTCCATTTATCGTTATTCTCATTGTATTCCTCTGTTTTATTCCACGACTATAGCATCAAACTTGCAATTGGCGCGGCATTGGTCGCAACGGATACATTTCTCATCAATGATATAATGAGCTTTTTTGCGCTCTCCGAGTATTGCGTTTTCCGGACATTTGCGCGCGCACAACGTACAGCCGGTACATTTGTCGGTATCAATTCTATAGGTCAGCAATTGACGGCAGCTGCCGGCCGGACATTTTCGGTCGTACAAGTGAGACTCGTACTCTTCCCGGAAATATTTAAGGGTACTCAATACCGGGTTGGCTGCGGTTTGACCCAATCCGCATAACGAGGTATTTTTGATCACATCTGCCAGACGTTCCAGGTAAACCATTCCCTGAAAGCGCAACAGCGATTCTTCCACCGTTTTTTCGCTGCGGTGACTCTCGGTCAGACGTTCCAGGATTTCCAAAAGCCGTTTGGTGCCTTCCCGGCAGGGTATACACTTGCCGCAGCTCTCGGACTGGATGAATGTCATAAAATATTTGGCCAGATCCACCATACAGGTGGACTCGTCCATGACCACCAGACCACCGGAGCCCATCATGGCGCCGATGCTTTTCAGTGACTCGTAATCGACCGGAGTATCGATCACCGAATCCGGCAATGCGCCGCCGGACGGACCGCCGATCTGTACGGCTTTGAACGGCTTGTCATCCTGAATGCCGCCGCCGATATCGAAAATAATTTCACGCAGGGTCACACCCATAGGCACTTCAACCAGTCCGACATTTTTGACCGTGCCGGAGAGGGCAAACACTTTGGTCCCCTTGGAGCCTTCGGTGCCGATATCCGAGTACCATTTGCTGCCGTTTCGGATCAGCACCGGTACATTGGCATAGGTTTCCACGTTATTGATGATGGTAGGACAGCCGAACAGGCCTTCATCAGACGGATAAGGGGGACGCGGCCGGGGCATACCCCGCTTGCCTTCAATTGAATGCAGCAGCGCTGTTTCTTCGCCGCACACAAAGGCGCCCGCGCCTTTTTTGATCTTGAGTTCAAAGTTGAACCCGCTGCCCAGTATATTCTTTCCAAGCAGTCCATAGGCTTTGGCATCCTGGATGGTTTTTTCCAGCCGGCGAATGGCCAGCGGATACTCAGCACGACAGTAAATATATCCCACACTGGCGCCGATCGCATAGGCAGCCAGGATCATGCCCTCAACCACCTTGTGCGGATCGCCTTCCAGCACCGCTCGGTCCATGAACGCGCCGGGATCGCCTTCGTCTGCATTACAAACCACATATTTCTGCTCACCGGGTGAATTGTAGGCGAGTTGCCATTTTTTACCGGTGGGAAAACCGCCGCCGCCGCGGCCGCGCAAACCGCCGTCCAGGACTTGCTGGATGACGCCGGGCGCGTCCAGCTGCCACAGCGCTTTGGATAATCCCTGATAACCGCCGCGCGCCAAATATTGATCGATTTCTTCCGGATCGATTATGCCGCAGTTTTCCAGTACGTTTTTCTGCTGTTTTTTGAAAAACGGGGTTTCTTTCATTTCAAGAACATGATCCCAGCCCTTTTGCTCGCCGCCGACATTGTGAAACGCCAGCAGCTTGTCGGTCACAGGCCGGTGGTTGAGCAGTGTTTCTTCAACAATAGTCGGAACATCTTTAGGCTGCACCTCACAATAGGTTAGCCGGTGCGAACCCGGAAGTTTTACATCGACAATCACTTCCCTGGCACAATATCCGACACATCCGGTCTGCACCAAATCGATTTTTTGATTGAGGGCATCGATCTGCTGCTTAAAGGCATCATAAACTTTGGCGGCGCCGTTGGCAAGTCCGCAGGTTCCCATGCCGATCAACACAACAGGATGTTGATGATGGTTTAACAAAATCTCGTTTTTAAAGGCATCGAGTCGTTTGTCGCTGGCGTCGGACTGATGACATTTTTGTCCGTTGTTGACACAATCTATAAAAAATTGACAGGGATTTTCCGTACTATGCCAGCAATTGGTGAAAATCTCCTGATATGAATTCTGCAATGGCACGTTTTACTCCTCAGACTTTAGATCATTGAGTATTTTCTTGACTTTCTTATTATCCAGTTTTCCGTAAAATTCATCATTAATCGCAATCACCGGCGCAATACTACAGGCGCCGATACAAGCTACGGTTTCGATGGAAAATTTCAAATCCTTGGTGGTTTCACCGGCTTTGATGCCGAGTTCATTCTCAAGTGTGGTCAGTAAATCACCCGAACCTTTAACATGACAAGCGGTTCCGCGGCAAACACGGATCACATACTTGCCCAGAGGCTGCAGTCTGAACTGATTATAAAAAGTCGCCACACCGTATATGCGCGACAGGGGAACGTCACAGTAACCGGCCACTTTGGCCAGATCAGGTTCCGACAGATAACCGTAACTTTCCTGTATATCCTGAAGCAGCGGGATCAGTGCGGACGCATCTTTCTCGGGATAGCGTCGCAATAATACGTCTGTGTCCATTGATTCCTCTCTTTATCCGACAGTGTTCTTAAATTGAGATCATTCGAGTTTACTAAAGAACATAATGTAATAATTTATTTAATAAATCACCAAAACTTTTTTATCGATTCAACACAACTTTGCGAACCACAAGTTTTATTTATATGTTTTATTTGATTTTAAATCAATATTAATTTTTTATAAAGATTTTTTTCTCGATTCTGAATAGAGAAATATTTAACGATATAACCTTTGAATTGTTTCGCGGTTTGATGAAAAAATCAGCGGATTTGATCGAGTAGCTGCTCCAGTTCTTCCTGACTGGATTCCCAGGTCAGCATACGTTCTTCGATTTGCTCGCGGACCGCGTCATATTCTTTCTGCAGTTCCGCAACCCGGCCCCCGTCCTGAAACAGTCCGGTATCGGAAAATTGCTGTTCAATTTCGGCTTTGCGCGCTTCAAGCTGCTCAATCTCCTGTTCACAGTCCTGTATGGCGTTCTGCAGACGCCCCCGGTCCTTGCTGATGGACTGCAGCAACTGTGCGCGCCGGCGCCGCTCCTCCCTGGCGCGATTGGGCGCTGCGGTTTTTATCTCCTGTTCCTGCTGCCGGCGGTCCATATAATCACTGTAATTGCCCTCATAACTCCTGAGCACTCCGCCCTGCATCTCTAAAACACGCGTAACGATCTTGTCCAGAAAATACCGGTCGTGCGAAATCAGTAAAAGCGTTCCTTCGTATTCAGACAGGGCATGTTCCAGCGCTTCCTTGGATTTCATATCCAGATGGTTGGTGGGCTCATCCATGATCAGAAAATTAACCGGCGAGAGCAGAATCTTTGCCAGAGAAACCCGTGCCTTTTCCCCGCCGGATAGAACCTTGACCGGTTTGTCCACATCATCCCCGGAAAATCCGAACAATCCCAAGACATCACGCACGCGCGGAATATGTTCATCCGCGACACTTGCATTCACCTGATCGATAATAGTCGAATCAAGATCCAGCGCTTCCGTGTGGTGTTGTGCAAAATATCCGGGTTGCACCCGCTTTCCCAGCCGGCAGTCTCCTGTTTGCGGTTGCAGCTCATTGACGATACAACGCGTCAGCGTGGTTTTGCCGGCGCCATTCGCCCCCACCAGCGCCACCTTGTCGCCGCGGTACAAATCCAGATTCACATGCTTCAGAACCCAGTCGGCGTCATATTTAAAGTGCACATTCTGCATGTGCAGCACATGCTTGTAGCTCTGCTGATGCACCTGAATCCGAAACGAAATCGACTGGCTTTGCTGAATGTCCGATACATCTTCCAGTTCCTTTAGTTTTTCCAGCTGCTTGATGCGGCTCTGTACCTGCGATGCCTTTGTGGCTTTATAGCGAAAGCGTTCAATAAACTGTTCCTGTTTCTGTATCTGTTTTTTCTGCTGCTCCTGTGCGGCAATCAGTTGTTCAATTTGCTGTTCTTTTTGCTTTTCATAATCGTGATAATTGCCCGAATAATGCCGCAGTTTTCCCTTTACCAGTTCACAGATATCCGTGGCCAGCTTGTCGATGAAAAACCGGTCATGCGACACCAGCACGATCGTGCCTTTGAACGACGCCAGGAACGCTTCCAGCCATTCCAGAGAGGGCAGATCAAGATGATTGGTGGGCTCATCCAGCAGCAGCAGATCGGGTTCATAGAGCAGCAGTCTCGCCAGATAAGCGCGCATGCGCCATCCGCCGCTGAACTGGCTCAGCGGATACCCGTGAGAATCGGTTTCAAATCCCAGTCCGGCCAGGATGCTCTTGGCGCGGCTGTCCAGGGTATAGCCGCCCAGATTTTCATACTGATGTTCCAGGCCACCCAGTTGCTCCACGGCTTTACTGTTTTCCGGATCAGACTCGACTGTCAGCCGTTTGTCATGAATCTGCTCTTCCAGATCAACCAGATCCGGCCGACCGACGCGCACAAACTCGATCAGTGTTTTATCCCCCGAAACCATATTATCCTGCGGCAGATATCCGATCTTGTACTCGTTCGATTTTGTTATCGTCCCCGCCTCTGGAGTCAATTCTCCACAAAGTACACGCAGCAGCGTGGTCTTGCCGCAGCCGTTCGGTCCGATGAGTGCAAATCGTTTTCCGGCGGGCAAGGTCCAGGACAGCGAGCGGAACAGCGTTCGCTCACCAATAGAATGGCTGATATCTTTTATATGTATCATCGTTGTTTTTGATCACTTGTCAATTTCAGGTGTATGGTTTAATCAGGAAACTGCAGCAGACCGTCCGAGGCCAGTTCAAGCAGAATAAAATGGCACACAGAGCGCATGCGTCCCCAGTCCCGCCACCCCGCAGTGGGCAGGGAATGCAGAGTCTGGATCACAGAGTCCAGAAAAGACAGGGGCTTGTAGATAAACTCTGTGATTTCTTCACTTGTATCGTGGATGACCGGTTCGGTGCGGTCCGGGATCACATGATAAAGAAATGACAGAAAAGATAAACAATCCTGTTCATGACGAAACTCGTAAAGCACAACCGCCGGCGCAGAATACCGCAGCATTTTGAATCCGGTTTCTTCATACAGTTCTCGCGGCAGGGCCCGGTCCGCGGGTTCACCCGGATGAATGCCGCCCGTCGGGATACGAAACGTCCCTTTGGGATAAAACGATTTGGTGTGCAGCAAAATCTGTTCGTCGGGATCGGTAACCGCCATGGCAATTTCGCCCCGCAGCCCTCTTTCCATGATTTTTTGCTGCCAGCGTTGAAACTGACTCTTTTCGAATTTCAGTACACAATAATAATAACGGGCGTGTTCGGGGAATTCTTGCGGATCATGCAAATGCCGATGCCGTGCCGATTTTAGGGCCTGATCCCGCGTGATGCGCTGATACGGCCTATTGTTTTGAAAGGACATGTTCCACCATGGTTCCGATCTCTGAGGGATTTTCCACCAAATGTACGCCGGCGCGCGCCAGTGAAGCCATCTTGTCCGATGCGGTGCCTTTGCCGCCGCTGATAATGGCTCCGGCGTGCCCCATTCTGCGTCCGGGCGGGGCGGTGCGTCCGGCAATAAAACTGATCACCGGTTTGCTCATATGATCGGCAATGTACGCAGCCGCTTTTTCTTCCGCAGCGCCGCCGATTTCACCGATCAACACCACCGCGTTCGTATCTTCATCCGCTTCAAACAAACGCAGCAGATCGATAAACGTGGTGCCGATCACCGGATCGCCTCCGATGCCCACGACTGTGCTCTGTCCAATTCCGATCTGTGTCATCTGGTAAACGGCTTCATAGGTCAACGTTCCGGAGCGTGATATCACGCCTACATTGCCCTTTTTATGAATAAATCCGGGCATAATTCCGATTTTGCATTCATCCGGAGTGATAATGCCGGGACAATTCGGTCCGATCAGGCGGACACCGTGCTTTTTTGTATAATCGGTCACCTTGAGCATATCCAGCACCGGAATGCCTTCGGTAATACAGACGATCAGCTGGATGCCGGCGTGCGCCGCTTCCATCACCGCATCCGCTGCAAACGGCGCGGGCACAAAAATGACGGAGGCGTTGGCCCGGTAAGTTTGGACGGATTCTTCGACCGTATCACATATCGGCACTTCATCTTTAAAGGTGGTCTGTCCCTTACCGGGCGTCACACCCGCCACAACGGATGTGCCGTACTGGATCATTTGCGGGGTATGAAATGAACCCTCCTGCCCGGTGATACCCTGAACCACAACACGGGTCTGATGATCGATTAAAATACTCACGATTGTTCTCCTGCCAGAATATCCATAACAAGTTCAGATGCTTTTTCCATCGAGGGAGCCATTGAAAAGGGGACCGGCGACTGTTTGATAATTTTGGCGGCTTCCTGCGCATTGGTTCCGGACAAGCGGATCACAAACGGCAGATACACACCGATCTTGCCGGCTGCCTGGATGATACCCTCCGCCACCCGGTCACAGCGGACAATGCCGCCAAAGATATTGACAAACACCACTTTAACATTGGAATCGGATAACAGGATGCGGAATCCGTTTTCGATGGTTTTCACCGAAGCGCCGCCGCCGACATCGAGAAAATTGGCAGGCGAAGCGCCCGCCAGTTTGATCAGATTCCATAGTGGCCATAGCCAGTCCGGCGCCGTTGACCATGCAGCCCACATGGCCGTCCAGTTTGACATAGTTCAGGTTAAATTCATAAGCTTTGCGTTCCAAAGGCGCCAGATCAAGCGCGGGATCATATGCTTCAGTTAACTGCGTCTGCCGGTACAACGCATTGTCATCAATGTTCATCTTGACGTCCAGCGCCAGCAGGCGTTCGTCCTGTGTCACCACCAGCGGATTAATTTCCAAAAGCGAGCAATCCAGAGAAACAAATGTCTTGTATAAATTTAAAAAAAGCTGAACCGCCTGTTGATGCACGTTGTCTTTTAATCCCAGTTTGAACGCCAGTCGGCGCGCCTGAAAAACCTGCAGTCCCAGGGCGGTGTCGATATGCTCTTTGAATATTTTTTCCGGGGACCGATAGGCGACCTGTTCAATCTCGACGCCACCTTCGCTGCAGACCATAAACACCAGTTTTCGGGCATCCCGGTCCAGGGCAATGCCCGCATAATATTCGGAACGAATGGCGGCCGCCGGTTCAATCCAGGCCTCGCGGACCCGCAGGCCGGCTTTGCCGGTCTGCGGGGTCACCAAATTGGACCCGAGCATGGATTCCGCGATGCTTTGACATTCTTTTTCCGTTTTGGCAATTTTAATACCGCCGCCCTTGCCGCGGCCGCCGGCATGCACCTGCGCTTTGACGGCCACCGGCTTGCCGCCGAGCTCAACAAATATCTCTCCAGCCCGTTCTGCGCTATCCGTCACTCTGCCCGGCGGAACAGCGATCCGGCGCGCATGTAAAAGCTGCTTGGCCTGATATTCATATAATTTCATTCTGCCTCCGGCCTGTTACAAGCCGCATCGTTTGCGGTTATCGATTAATTTTGAGCTTTTCACATTTGCTGTACAATGTGCCGCGACTGACATCCAGCATCTCGGCCGCGTATTTCATATTGTTGTTGGCGCGTTTCAGGACGAGCTCGATCAGTTTTTTCTCCGCCTCCATGAGTTTATCAGGAAGCCAGACGAAGAGAAATGGTGGTTTCACCTTCTTCGTCCTGGATATTGCCCGGCAGATCCGCTTCCGTAATAATGGCGGCCTTGCAGTAGACCACCGCGCGCTCAATGGCATTCTCGAGTTCACGCACATTACCCGGCCAGGTATAAGATTCCAGCATCTTTAGCGTCGATTTGGAAATTCGACTGATGCGTTTGTTCATTTGCGTCGAGTATTTACCCAAAAAGTGATTCGCCAGCAATGAAATATCACCTTTGCGCTCACGCAGCGGCGTCATGTGCATATTAATGACGTTCAATCGGTAATAAAGATCTTCGCGAAACTCTCCGCGTTTCACCAACTCTTCCAGATTGCGGTTGGTGGCCGCCAACACCCGCACATCCACTTTAATAGTCTCATTGCCGCCCAGCCGTTCGAATTCTTTTTGCTCCAGCAGCGCAATAACTTGATCTGAGTCGATAACGGAATATCTCCGATCTCGTCCAGAAACAGCGTCCCGGTATCCGCCAGTTCAAAACGGCCGATCCGGCGTGAAATCGCCGACGTAAACGAACCTTTTTCATGCCCGAACAGCTCGCTCTCTATCACATTATCGGACAGCGCCGCGCAGTTGACCTTGACCAGCGGTTTGCCGCGCCGGTTGCTCCGATAGTGCAGGGCATTGGCCACCAGTTCCTTGCCGGTGCCGCTTTCTCCGGTAATCAGGACCGAGGAATCTGACGGCGCCACATAATGGATTTGATCGTACACCTGTTTGATCTGCTCACTGTTGCCGATGAAATTCTTGAACCCGAACAACTTGTCCAGCTGTTCTTCCAGGTATTTCTTCTCCTCCAGAATCTCCATAGATTCCAGAACCCGGTCGATAAGCACGGATATTTTGGCCATGTCCACCGGTTTGGTGACATAATCATAGGCGCCTTTTTTCATGGCCTCCACCGCGCTGTTGACCGATCCGGCGCCCGTAAAAATTATGACCTCTACATCCGGGCGATGCTCCAGCATGCGTTCCATGAGTTCGATGCCGTTCATTTTCGGCATCTTGTAATCGAGAAACACAATATGAGGTGTTTTCTCTTTAAAAATATCCAGCGCTTCCTCACTGTCCGTGGTGGACAGAATAGTCAGGTCATTGCGCGATGACAACAGCTGACGAAGCATTGCCAGTACATACTCTTCATCGTCAACAATCAGGATACTGCGTTTTTTAGCCATACCAACCCCTCTCTCTTTACCGATTAAAACTTTTTGTCGCCGCCGAGCAAGCCGCCCAGAATATCGCCGCCGACCCCGGCTGCTCCTCTTTTTTCACCGATGCTGCGTCCGATCGCCGTGCGGATGCGGTCCGCCAGACGCGAAAACGGCAGACTCTGCAGAAACACCGTTCCCGGTCCGGTCAAGTTAACCAGAAACACGCCTTCGCCGCCGAACAACGCGTTGGTAAAACCGCCGATAAACTTGATATCATAATCCACACTGGGCTCAAACGCCACCAGACAGCCGGTATCCACCCATAAGGATTCACCGGCTTGCAGTTTTTTCTGAATCACGGATCCGCCGGCATGAACAAACGCCAGACCGTCGCCGGTCAGCCGCTGCAGAATAAAACCTTCGCCGCCGAACAGGCCCGCGCCCAATCGTTTCGTAAACGCCACTTCAATGTCCACGCCCTGGGCGGCGCACAAAAATGCGTCCTTTTGGCAGAGAAAATTGCCGCCGATCTTGCCCAGATCCACCGGAATGATCTTGCCGGGATACGGCGCGCCAAACGCCACCTTGCCCTGACCATTACCGTCCTGTAAAAACGTGGTAATAAAAAAACTTTCTCCCGTAATCAGTCGCTTAAAGCCTTTGAATACCCCGCCTCCGGCGCCGGTCTGCATGCGAATATTGGACTCCATATACATCATGGCCCCGGCTTCGGCGCGTACTCCCTCTCCGGAATCCAGAGCGATCTCGACCAGCTGCATATCATCGCCCATAATCCGATAATCAATCACATCCGCCATAGGCTCCTCCTGTATGTTATTGTTGTAATGTACACTTTTTTAAATCGATTGTCAATAGTCATGTGTCGTATATTGAACAGGTAAAGTCAAAGGTCGGTATGTCAAAACACTACAATAATTGAACCTCTCCGAGGTTCCGATATTAATTCATCACGGACACCTCTGTCCCTCCCGTTTGTCGCACAGCAGGGGTGCTGTACAAGAAAAACTCTGCCCGCCTCTGCACGGCAGCATCGTGGATGCTGGGCGCCATACTTGTCCTCGTCGTAAAATTCCAAAATTGTGCGACGAATAACAGCGGCATAATAAAGCAGCGAACAAAACGAACGACACGAACTGAAATTATAAAAATCCACTATCAGAATTGTTGGCGCTTTTGGAATGCCGATCTTTAACATTCAGCATGTATTGGTGAATGATTTGAGCTGCATTTTTCATTTTTATAAGGAACTGATAAATTAACTATCTTGGGTTTATTTATTTGTTCGTCTTGTTCGTATCGTTCGTTGCTGATTTTACAGGTTTTGCGATATTACGGCAAGCTAAAACACTTGAAATAAACTTTTCAATAATACGATTTCAGCACACAGCGGCAAATGTTAATCCGGGACACGACAGTTTGTAGCTTTGCATTTTTTATCCCCTGTCAGGGTATTTTACCTTATTTTTATCTTTGCAAGCTTAGGTGCCGCAAGACAACGAAGGCATTACCTTATTACCTTATTTTTAATAACGTTACCGGTACTTTTCAGAAAGATTTATTTGAAAAACGCAAACAACAACCCCAACATCGCCCCGATTTGACCGATCCAGAAAATAAACATCCAGCGGATCATATTACGTTCTACATGAGCGATATTGACATTGACTTTGCCAATCTCTTCCGTCATGCGTTCATTAACTTTGCCAATCTCTTCTGTCATGCGCTCATTGACTTTGGAACTTTCTGTGGTGATACGTTCGTTGACCTTGGATATTTCCACTGTGATTCGGTTATCAAGACGTTGTTCTGTTTCTTTTATGGCCGCATTGATTTGGCCATGTTCTTCACTCAAACGACGCTCAAATTTTTCTTCCAAAAACTCCAACATCTCGTGTTTCCGCTGTTCAACACTTTGATTCACAAGACGAAGCAAACTTTCCGATGCGTCTTCGCCCAATTTTTCACGCAATGGTTTTTCTACAGTCAAAGCAGGCATTTCACCCTCCATTTTGATTTTAAAACATACATCAATTTAAGGATATTTCACATAAATGCAAGAAAAAAACAAAGGGTTTTGTGTCGACTGCGCATCCGGCTACACTTGGGACTCTGCCACTAGCACCTGCGAACCTCAAGCAACCTGCACCCCTGACTGCACAAACAAAGAATGTGGAGATGACGGTTGCGGAGGAAGCTGCGGGAGTTGTAATGGAATATGTGACAGTGGCACCTGCACCGTAGCATGCATCCAATCCGGCGACTCTGGCTGTCCTTCCACCTCTTGTTGCACAGGACTTTCCTGCACAGAAGGTTATTGCTGTACAACAGGCACAAAGTACTGGGCAAACCCTGGTCAATCAACAGGATTAAATAGTCAAAATCAAGCATGTTGCCCTGTAAGTGGAGGATTAAAATCTTGGGTTGATATCACAACCTATTAATTATTTTTCACTTTTTTTAAAATAATATAAAATATCTTGTTATCAAATTCTGGCATTTCATATTAATTTTATGGAAACACTAAGGCTTAACAAAGCAATCAGAAGATACTGAAAAAAAACAAAATAATTCTCAAAAATCACTATCAAATCATTGATAATCACGAATTGTTTTATGAATAGTATTTATCCTATAATCCTTTGGTAAAAACAAACTAATCCTATATAGATTTTCATCTATATCTTGAATTCTTCCATCTAAAGGTTTATCTGTCGGATAATCAGATCCTTGATAATAATCACTATACTTCCACATCTTAGGAATCTTATTTATATCAATACTTTGTGGAATGATATCCCCAATATCAAAAATATTAGGTATTTCTTTATTTGTTGTAATCTCAACAAAAATAGGATGCATACCTTTCAAAAATTCTATCTTAGCGCCTTTCAAAATAGTATAATCATTTGGGTCATGCACAAAACTTACAGCACCAGCATATGCTGCCCTATCTTTAAACTCCACACTCGCCCAAGCATTCGTACTATCATCAGTAATAAATGCCTTATAATGACCCTTATACAAAGTATTAAACGTATCCTCAATAGCAGACGTTATAATATTTCTATACCTCTCCTCAGGAAAATCTCCTTTGATATAAAACCCAAGCTCTCCACCAAACTCAGAAGAAGGCTTTTTAAGACCATACATATCATCACGACGCAAAGCAACATAATTAAAAAAATCAATAGGCAAAACATCATCAATAGAATAATTATCCAGATTCATATCACTTGAAGCATCAACAATCTTATTCCTCTGCCAAAATCCATCAGCATCAACAAACAAAGTATCATCAACACCAGAAGAAAAATTAAGCTCATACCTTCCAGCAGAATCTGCAACCAGTACCATCAGGATAAGCAAGACTCAGCTCCAACATCCTTTCTGTTATCATAATCCAAAGTATCAGGAGACACAAAAAAGAACTTTTTGCCGTTTTGTTCTACTCTCACACCAGCAGAATATCTGCCACTTGCGACCCTATCATCAGCATCAGTTACATCTGCATCAAACTCTAAAGTATCAGGAAGTATAGTCTGCACTGACTTTGAAACTATCTTATCCTCATCCCTGTACACCTCAAAAGAAACATCAGCATCCCTTGTTCCTTGTAAAAAAGCATCAAGATTAATTTTTGTAGAATCTGCATCAAAAGACAACACACCATAAAAAACATCAGGGTGCGGCTGCAAAAGAATCTTAACATGATCGCCGGGATTCACATCGGTTGTATCGGGAAAATAAGGATCAGCGGTTGTGATGATCCGGGGGCCGCTCCGGCAGGCTTTTGCCAGGCGTTTGCCGGCACGGCCGGGAAGCAGAGACGGCGCCATGACACGGCCGTTGAGCGCATGGCCGCTTTTGGAAATGCGTTTGACAATCGAGCGGTGATGCTGTTGAAAGCGGACAAAATAGACGCCGCTGGGCTGGTTGGACAGATTCAGGGAAAAAGACCGGGATCGCGTCTGATCGCTGATCACGGTTCTGCCGAGAATATCATAGACCGTCACCTGCACCGGCTCTGAGCGGTTGAATTCAAATCGAAACGCTCCGGCTGAGGGATTCGGGTACACGCGAGACACATTGAAGGGGATCGCCGGGTTTTCAATGTCCTGAACATGGGTGAGATCAAACCGGAAAGAGCCGTCCGCGTTCACCGGTGTGGTCTGGCTGGTTTCGCCGTCCTGGTAAATCACCGTAGCGGCCGGGACGGGATCTCGGCTCAATTCGTTCAGGACGGTGCCGTCGAGGGACCGGGCCGCAGTCGTGCCGGTCAGCACGGCCGCGGTGATGAGTGTAAAGAGCGTCCGGAGCTTGAAGGCGTGTTTGTTATCTGTCATGAAACACCTGTGATTGTTGTGTGTTTGGTTGTCAGCGGGGTCTGGATATCCCCTTGCTTATAATTTAAACAAATTGCGGGGAAAGGCAAGGAAAAGTCGGACGCAGGGAAAAGAGAGCAATTGTGTTGGGGTGTCGGGGTTTGCGGTTCGGGGGTGACCGGTGACACGAACCAGACCCGGCGTGTCCGGGCTGCATTTCGTTAGGGGCTGGCGGAACGATGGAGGCAACCTCGTCGTACAATTCCAAATTGTGCGACGCGAGTGAGAGCGGCACACTCCTGAAAAAAGGCTCGTTCCTGCCCCTCCCATTTGTCGCACAGCAGGCAAGCTGTACGACAAAGAGCATAGCGGGCTATGCGGCAGCATCGCGGATGCCGGGCGCCAAAATTCGCCCGCATCGTACGGCTCCCGGACGTGCGATGAGTGGTCGCGGCACAATAAAATAAAAGGCACCAGGCCAGGCCCTGCCCCTTTCATTTGTCGCACAACAAAAACAGGTGTACGACAAATAACGGATTCTGGCGGAAACCTAACTCCCAATCTGCATCCTGCACGGCAGCATCGCGGGTGCCGGGCGCCAAACTGGCTCTCGTCGACTATTTTTCAATTGTGCGACGAATGATCGCGCCAGACAAACACCCGAACACCCGGGTGTTCCATATTGCAGTATACGCTCTTGCGCTTTTATCACACCGATATCATAAACCGTATCACTTTCCAAACTCTAATATCCACTCACCATGATATTGCCGTTGGTGGTCTTTAACCAAACATTACCGCTGCCCTCTCCCAGGACACCGCGGACCTCGCGATCGCTGCCGACGCAGTCCGTTAAATCCAGATTGCTGAGCTGAATCAGGCCATTGTTGACCCTGGCGTAAAACCGGGCGGACATCGTGCGGGGCAAAAGTAGATTGATCAGCCCGTTTGTGGTCTCGGCATCCAGGTCTCCATCCGGCGGCAGAATGACCACGCCGCTGATTTGTCCGTTCGTCACCCGCAAATCTGCACTGCAGATCAACTGATCAAGCAGAACATTGCCGTTGGTCACTTTAACATTGACAAAATTTGCCAGTGAATCCAGACTGCACTCACCGTTCAGCAGGTCCACCCCGACCCGCCATGCCCGGGGAACACGGATGGTATATTCAAAACTGACATCGCGTCCACGAGTCTCTGTCGGCTGCCGAGACGCAACCAGCACATCTTGTCCCTGTTTTTCAACATGGACAGACAGTTCGTTCAGAAAGGATTCGGCATCGGTCTGACTGTTTGATTTCACAATTTTTTTACCCTCAATAACCGCCTTTTTCATATCCGTCTGTCCGATCACCTCTACACGACCGTTCATCGAATTCAGGAGCAATCTGTCCGTTCCGTCTGCCGACACGGTGAATCGAAACGGCGATTCAGCGCGATAATCATTATTTTGAATTCTGCTGTTCTCAATGATATGATCACACTGCAGCAAAAGAAAAGCTAAAAGTATAAAAATAATATTATAAAATCTATATCGAGTCATGTTCATTCTCCTCAAATTCAAAGTTACCGCGACAACCGGTCAATGGCCTGACGCGCTTTATCTTCCCATTCTTTACTCCGCTGACACGACTGACTTTGGGCAATGGCTTTTTGATAGTGATCGATCGCCTGCCCCGGTTCATCCAATTGGTCGAATGAGCGCGCCAGGGTATACGACACGGTACCGCAGTCCTGAATGTCCGAATACCGGTTCAATATTTTGTGGCATTTAATCACGGAATTGGGATACAAAGCCTGATCGAGCATGGCGCGGGCGGCGTTGAGTTCCAGACGCCATTTTTCCAGGTCCACGGTCTGACCCAGATGCACGGATTTTTCTTCTCCATGGACCGCAGATACGTTCGGATTCTGCAGTTTCGTCGAATCTCCGGTCTTGATGTTCTGTACTTTTTGAGACATCACATAGAGAAACATCTCCCGCCGGCTGATAGAGCGCAATTCACTGATATCCAATATCGAATTTGAACCCAGAGTAAATGACAAACCGTCACTGCGTTCGAGTACCACACGGCCTTCGCCGGTCAGTATCGTATCCATCAGGTCCAGTTCCTCACCTTGTCGAGCCGATTCCCAGGTTTCCGACATGCCGCGGCGAACCCGCACATCTCCTTTCAGGTTTTCAATGGTCACCGCCGGATACGCCAGTCTGACCAGGGCGCCTGGCAGGAACAGGATCAGCAAATATTTATATAAACGCATAATAGTCCTCTTTAATGATGATCGATGATTGTGACCCACCCGTCTGACAGGCCGTTTCGAACCAGTCCCTCCTGCAGATAACTGGTGGCAGCCGATGTCCAGGCCTGCTCAAATCCTTCGCCGAGCAGCGTGGGTTCAACAGGAATCCAGACACGCTTTTGCCCGGACGGTATGCTGCGCACGATAATGCGCTTCTCATTCGATGAAACCCGGCCGCCCTGTTCAGGTGTCAACCTGGTATTAAACATCAGATAAACGTGCGCCAATTCTTTTTCCGGGTCTTTCACTTGGACAAAGGCGGTTTGCAGTCCCAGGCTCTCGAGCAGCGAGGCATACAGCACAACCAGATCATCACAATCGCCGCTGCGCAGTTCAAGCGTTTCTTCGGGGAACTGTACCCGGTCATCCTGATAAAACGGGATATTCGGATCCGGTACATATTTTATGTTCAACTGACCGAGTGTGTTGAAAACCGCCCTTGCCCGGGCCAGGGCAGCGCAGGACTCTTGATCCGCATCAATGCTCATGGATGCATTGCGGGCCAGATTCCGGACAGGTTCATTTTCAGGGGTGAGAAAATAATCCAGTTTGTCCATTTCGCCGTCCCAGGCATTGCGGCTGTGCACCACAATCTGGGCATTGATCTCGGTGGTGTGCGTGGACGCGGCGCGCACTTTGACGTCCAGATCAAGCATGACCTGTTCGCGCTCGCGTACCTGCATCAGGTCCTGACTGAAAAAGGCAGTAACCGGGATATCCCGCGTTTCACCGCCTTGCAGGCGAATAAAACCGCTTTGCTTGGGCCGGACCGAATACTTTTCCAGCGTGCAGGTCACGTTCACTTCGATGGGTGAATTGATTAAATTTTTAACGGTCACCAGCGCCAGCGGATACGTATTGTAAAACTTGTAATAGGCCGGATAGATATCCTGAACCACCAGTTTTGTATCTTGAATCTCAAAAATCTGCTGCTTTTGCCCCCACATCACGCAGGCGCCGACCCCCAGCTGCAGTCCACTGTAATTTTTTTCAGGATACTGGATGGAATGATACTTGACATCGGCATTCACAGCAAGCCAATTGGTCAACACATAATACAACCCGCCGCCGGCATACCATCCATATTCCATCATGGACGCTACCTCTTCCTGACCCGCCAGACTTTGAGCCTGGCTGGTTTGCACCGAAACCGCCCAGTACGGACCGCCGCCGCCTGATAGATAAGGCTGCATGGCACCGGGAAGCCGGGTCGAAAAAATATCATAGCGCAAACCGGCAAGCAGGGAAATCAGGGATTCGACATCCACCTCGGAGTCGATCATGTTTTCATGCTTGACGCGCACACCGCCCACCGCACCGGTACTCATTTCAAGAAACAAGTTTCGTGTGGCTCGTGAAAAGAAAAACACCGAGCCGCCGGCGCCGCTGATGTCAACATCGACGCTTCCGGTCATATTATCCACCAGCACATGCGTGCGGCGGCCGGTAATGTTCCAATAGTTCATCTGCACACCCAGACCATTAGATCGTGAAATACCCTGCGCCGCACTTGTACCGACCACTGCGCAACAGAACAAAATTTGGATTGGTTTCATCATGTCATTATTCGATGTGTATGTTTATTTTCCGGTCATGATCGCGATAACCCGTCCGGCCCCAGGTGAAAATAATGCCCATGCCGTACTCGTAACCGCTGTATTCGTGTTTTTTGTTAAAATCAATAAAGTGATACTTGACATCAAAATTAAAGCCCATCCAGTCCGTGAACATAAAATTGATACCGCCGCCGGCATAGCCGCCCAGACGGGCTTTGGTTCGGACATCCACCTGTTCTTCCGGTATCATATAATCATCACGAACATAGACATCACTGAACCAATAAGGGCCCATACCTGCAGCGGCGTACGGCTGCAGCGCCGACCGGCTGTCAAAAGGCAGCAGATCGGTTCGGAATCCCAGCAGCAGCGGAGTCACGGCATTGACATCCACTTCTTCCCCCCAGCCGTATTGCTGATGCGATTCCAGTTTTCCAACCGCACCCAGTGTCAATTCGAGAAACATGTTTTCATTGAGACGTGAAAACATGAACAGATAACCGCCGCCTCCGCCCAGATCATATTCAGCCTGATATCCGGGACGGTTGCTAATGCTCACCGAGTTTGCCGAATTGTCCATATTCCAAAACGTGCCGCGAAAACCGATACCCGCTGTCCGGTCCATTCCGGTACACGGGTTTACGAAATACAACAGTGCAAGTAACATTAAAAAAGCTGTGCGTTTCATCATTGATCTCCTTCATGATTTGAGAATGAGTTTTTACAACTTCATTCCCGGCTTACGCAACAGCCGTACCAAACTTTTTAATCGAACATTACGTTCTATTTATATAGAGTTTACAATTTTTCTTTGCAAAACGGAATATGCGGGAATTCTGCTTAAATGCGGGAAATTCCCGCTTTTTAATCCAGTGTTTCAATAATGTGTTCAAGGTAAACATGGTAGGCTTTGGGCAAACCTTTAAACGCAGGGCTGTAATCTCCGGTTGACCGGGAAAGCCTACCCAAATAATCATTGATTTTACGCTCAACGCGCTCTTGAGCCGCCCGGTTGCCGTCAGAAAGTTTAAAGGCTGCCTGCTCTACATTCATATCACAGTCCACCAGGGTTTTAAAACACCAGCCGCGAAAGTATTCTGTGATTGTACTGCGGTCTTTGTTCAGCGTTTCCGCCGTTTCCTTGATTGAAGCATGCGAAAACTCCAGACTGCGCAGCATTTCCAGGATTTGTTCATCCAGACTCGCAAAGGAAATATCAGCGGGTTTTGTATCAGTGTGCAGGTCCTGCAAGTCGGTTTCCCGAATCAGAGCCCGCTTTTCACTCTGTGCCAGAATGGCGGCCCGGCGCATGGCATTTTCAAGCTCGCGCACATTTCCGGGCCAGCGGTAGGTTGTCAACTTTTCACGCGCCCGTTCGGTAAATCCTTTGATCGAATCATGGCCATATTTCTGCAGGAAATGCCGGGCCAGCGCCGGAATATCTTCAGGCCGCTCCCGCAGAGCGGGCAGATGAATGGGAAATCCGTTCAGCCTGTAAAACAGGTCCTGTCGAAATTCCCCCGACTTGATCAGCTCGGTCATATTGCGGCCGGAGGCAGCAATGATCCGGACATTTACAGAAACAGTCTGTTCACTGCCCAGACGTTCAAACACACCTTCCTGCAATACACGCAGCAGCTTTGCCTGAAACGAGGCCGTGGTCTCTGTGACTTCATCGAGAAACAGCGTGCCGCCGTCGGCCCGTTCAAATCGACCGCGTCGCCGTTGTACGGCCCCGGTAAACGCGCCTTTTTCGTGACCGAACAGCTCACTTTCGAGCAGTGTTTCCGAAAGAGCGCCGCAGTTCACCGCGACAAATGCTTTTTTCGCGCGCGGACTGGCTTGATGAATGGTTTGAGCAATCACTTCCTTACCGCTGCCGGTTTCTCCGGTGATGAATACCGGAATCGTTTCGTTCTTTATTTTATCGATTGTGGCAATAATGGAATTCATATTGCTGTGCGGTGCTCGGATAATATGCGGATACAGCGAATGCTTCGGTATCTCTTCAGCGGGCGCCTGTTTCAGATCTTTTAGCTCACACTGCAAACGCTCAATCTCGCATTTCCGGCTCTCGAGCTGTTCTTTGGTATCCCGGTTGGTTTGTTTCAGATCCTTTTTCTGCAAATCAAGCTGTTGCTGCAACGCCTGTTCGTTTTGCAGAGCCCGGTTCAAATATTTCTGCTTTTCGCGAATAGCAGCGCGTAAAGATTCAGAGTGTCTGAAAAAACGCGAACCGGTCTGCCGGGCATTGTAAATCAGGAAAACGGGAAAAAGCAGAGACACAACAGCCGCAGGCGGTACGACCGGCAGCACCCAATCCCATAACACAAAGCCGGTCAGCACCAGGGCAAAATAGAAAAAAAAGACCAGACCAATCAGCATCATTCGACGCACGCTGTTGCGAACAAGAACAAGCAGAACCGCAGACAGACAGACGGTGATGATCCAGACCAACCAGGCAGGGCTGAAATGCAGGTAATGTCTGCCTAAAATGGTATCCAGTGCTGCAATCTGGGTAAAGACAGCCGGTGCGGCCGGATTCAATGGGGTTACCTTAAAAGGCGCGGCGCCCGGAGCGGTCACGCCAATGATGACACATTTGTTTTGAAACGGCAGCGAATCCGGGTGGGCTTGAAAGGTCTTCATGACCTGTATAAAGCTCTGAGCAGGTATATGCTCGGCGGCTCCTGTATGATTCAGCCACAGGCGTGCGTGTTTATCCGTCGGAATACGGAGCTGTTTATCTTTTAATGTCAACACCACATCGCCGGAGAACCGATACTCGAGATCGGGATTAATCATCAATCGCGTTAGCTGCAGGGCAAATGACGGGTATACAGAATCCTGATGCGCCACCAGCAGCGGAACTCTATGTATCACAGACTGGGATGATAAATTACTGAATCCGGACTGCGCATATCGCTGGAATCCGGGAACGGCGGTTCTGAGGTCCTGAGCAAGCAAGAGTCCAGGTCCGTTCTGTGTTAGGTGTTTAAAATTCATGGCCAGACAGACATTATCGGTTTCCTGCAGAATTTCACTCAGTGCTTGATCGAATTCCGGGTAACGGCGATGCGGTGAATCCAGCAGTATATCAAATCCCACGGCACGCGCCCCCGCCTGCTTTAGAATATAAATCATATAGGCATAATAATCGCGTGTGATGGGCCAGCCGCCCAGCTGTTCTATGCTTTCGGAATCGATATAAAGCAGCACGATATCCCGGGACACATTCCGACCGCCGCGGATTTTAAACATGACATCCAGAATAGATTCAAAACCCCAATCATGCGCTGAAAATACAAAGATCAACACAGCAGCAAGTATTGCAAATGCAAAGACTGTAATCAGTTTTAGTCGCAAGTCCTTTTTCAACAGACAGTTTATCACAGATCATCCTGAGTATTAGTGGGTAATGGATTACAAATGTACAAACATATACAAAGAGAGGCAAGATGAAATCAACAGACTCGTAAAATAAAGAGAAACAGACGGGTGCGAGATATGATAACACAGTTCCAGCAAAAGCGGAATAAATGCACAGGTCTGCACGGTTACATGTAGCATTCAAACCAATCCTGGCTATTTCGATACACACCGGACAGATATGAGCAACTTTAGTGTTTCGGATTTAACCACAAAAGGAGATCACGATAAAAAAACGTGTACTGTTTACGGCAATCATTTTCTTTGCTCTGGCAATCCCTTGCGCCTGGTCATGAAAAGTAAAGCCGAGGTCTCTGCCTCCATGATGGGCTATGAGTACAGTGAAACCATTGATGACTCGGACGAAGCACTGGGGGTCAATGTTGGCGGTGGTCTCTTGTTCGGAAGCTCCAGCCGCTCATTTACAGTGTACCCGCTTTACAATATTTTGTTTACAGAACACGAAAATACAGAATATTTTACGTTGAATGTGGGTATCAGTTTTTTATTAAATTGTTTCTGAATCCGGCGTGACCTCAAAAGCGGGTCCAAATGGATCCGCTTTTTTTACAGGCTGTTTGCTGTACAACGCAGTTTCATTGTTTTGTTTTTTGGACTGATTTGCGTATACTATACCGATTTTTAATTAACAGGAACTTTTGTTCTGTTAATACTGTTTCATGACAACATTCAACGGAGACAAATTGCACAAGCTCATCGTTATTTTACTATTTCCCTTATTGCTGTCCTGTGAACTTGATCATGGACTGGGATTGATCAAAACCAGGATAACCGGGCATGTGATTCTCCCTGACCTGGAGAATCGTCCTGAATACCTGGAATCTGTGCGGGTCATCGCCACCACCAAAAACCTGGCCGATCTGCAGCAGGGCGAACTTTCGCTGAGCGACGTGATTTTTTCAAATTCACCGGTCAATCTCAGTCAGCAAACTCCGTCCTACGACCTCCCGGCGCCGGCAGGAGAATACAAACTCATAGCCGCGGTGTGGAAAAAACGCGGCGAGGCCTGGGACTATACCCGATTTCTGGGATTTCACGGGTTCAATCCGGATTCTTTTACCTTTGATTTTGAGCCGGTGGTTTTGACAAAAAACGATCCCATAGCTGAAAACATTGATATTTACTGCGATTGGAGTTTTGTATCCCCATGAAAGCCACACTGCTGATCCTTGGCCTGTGTTTGACCCTTTTGCCGATTGTACCGGTTTTTGCTGCAACAGCGACAATTACCGGTATAGTTCGGGATGCGACAACCTCAGAACCCCTGCAGGGCGTGAATGTGTTCATCGAAAACACATTCATCGGCGCCAGCACGGATGTGGACGGGCGCTATTCAATAACGCAGATTTCTCCGGGCGCCTACCAGCTGCGCGCCGGCTATATCGGATACAAATCATCGACACAATCGGTTCAAGTGCAGTCCGGGCAAGCCTTGCGGATTCATTTTTCCCTGACACCAACGGCACTGCAGACGCAGCAGGTCATCGTGACCGGCTCGCGTCAGCCGGAACCCCTCGAATCGGCGGCATCCAGCATCAACGTGCTCAGCAAAGAATCCATTCGCCGGCGCAATCACTTTCGGATGGACGAAGCGCTGCAGACGGTTCCAGGCGTCACCATTGTTGGAGAAAATGTCAATATACGCGGGGGCTCCGGATACAACCGCCTGGGCGGCAGCCGTACACTCGTGCTGCTGGATAATGTACCCATCCTGACCAGTGATCTGGGCAGCGCCAACTGGAACATTCTGCCGGTCACCGAGGTCGATCATATGGAAGTGCTGAAAGGCGCAGCCTCCTCCCTGTACGGCTCCGGCGCTTTGAGCGGCGTGGTCAATATTTTAACCCGACAGCCGTCGGAAAACCAGAGTATTTCCTTTCGCCATACCTCGGGTATTTATGATGAACCTTACGTGCCCGAATGGGACTGGACCGACAAGATTCTGCATTTCCATCGCACGGATGTGAGTTACTCCGATACGTACGGACCGGTGGGTGTGCGTCTTGCGGTATCCCATCATCAATCCACCGGCGACCGCGAGAACGGCTCTTTTCAGCGCTGGTATATGACCGGCAAAGCCGTGGCGCAATTATCCGGTCAGTCCACCCTCACCCTGTTTTCTGCATTCAGTACCGAAGAACGGGACTTGTTTCTGCAGTGGATGGAACAGGATCAGGCCCTGCGCGTCCCGCGTTCTGATCGCGGGGACCGCATCAGTCTGAACGGATTTGTCGGTTATGCCGTGTACAACAAACTGTTCTCTCCGGTTCTGGCCACCAAAGCGCGTCTCTCGTTCAACCAGCAGCTGGTCGGACTGCCGTTCAATATCACCAGTGCGTTCACCCCGGCCATCGGCCTGAGCGGCGAATGGCAAATGAACTGGAAACCCGCGGACCAGCACAGTCTGTTATTCGGCATTGATTACAAATACGACACTGTCGAATCGAAATATTACGGCAGACGTCAGGCAAACGGGCTTTCACCCTATCTTCAGGAAATCTGGAACATCACCAACCTGCTGCAATTGAACGCCGGGCTGCGCTATGATACCTATATTCTGGTCGGGGATTCGGTTGAAACTCAGCTGAGTCCGCGCATCGGGTTCAGTTATCAGCCCGTCGCAGGCACGGTCCTGCACGGGTCCGCCGGACGCGGTTTCCGCGCCGCCACCGTGGTGGAACGGTTTATCGACGCCGGGTCCAAAGATTTTCGCGCCCGGCCCAATCCGGGACTCGATCCGGAACGCAGCACATTGCTGGATCTGGGTGTCCGGCAGACGCTGGGTGATATCGCTTATCTGGAATTAACCGGCTTTATCAATACCTATTCCAACCTTATTGAACCGACTCTGTCAACAGATTTGACTGCACGCTTTATCAATACCCCCCAGGCGCGCATCCACGGTCTGGAAGCCCTGTGGCAGAGCCAATTCTGGCAGAACAGGTTCTCACTCACCGCCTCTGCAACGTTAATGGACCCGGAAGAAATCAAGAGCGGCAAAACGCTGTACTATCGGCCGCGTTTTACCGCCTTTGTCTCACCGGCATTTCAGTGGAAAAACATTCATGTTCACGCCGATTACCGCACTATGAGCAGACTTGACCGCGTGGCGGTCTATCCCCTGGATGAACGAGTCCCCACAAAAGTGCTTGATCTGACATTTGAATATCAATGGAACTCGTATCGATTTCAGTTTCTCATTAAAAACGCATTGAATTACAATTATACGGTTTCCGAACGGGTTTTGGGCGAGATCCGGCATTTTGCCTTGTCCGTTTGGGGCCGTTTTTAGCAGGATGCCCGACATGAACAAATTATTGTTTTACCTGTTGACAGTCGCCGTTCCTCTGAGCGCACAGCAAAACAGCATGACACGGCAGTATGTTCCGATCATCATCTCTAAATCTCAGAACACGCCGCTGCAGAATCTCGAAATAGACAACTGGACTGCGTATCGCTATGATGCGGCGTCCGCGGAATGGTCCCCTGTGCCGCTGCAATTTGATGATAAAGACGACAAAGACCGATACAATAAAAATGATCAGGACCGCCGCATTGATGACAATGATGAACTTGTGGTCATGCCGGAGGATCTCGGCGATAAAGCCGGTCGCGCTGCATGGCTGTCCGGGGTAGCGGACCAGGACCGCATCGAACTTGCCTTTTCAGACCCTCTGAATGCCGCAGATTCAGGATGGATTTATCTATTCCCCGGAAGCGTCGAAAATCCGACGTCTTATTTCAGCTACGCACCGGCCCCGCCGGAAACACCGGCTGCGGATACGGTAAAAACCGCCGCCTATCATGTGGGACACAACGGACAGGGATGGCTGGATTTTATTTCTCTGGCCAATGATTTTAACACAAACCTGATCGACCGGCTGAAAATACGCCTGGGGGGTGAAAATACCACACTGGGTGTTTCTCCGTATGTGCTGCATGAGAACTATATCCAGAGCGGTGAACCGCCCGTTGAGTTTATTCCGGGACGTGTGCGCGCCTTTCAAAAGGTCAAATCTGAAATCGATTTAAGCGTGTTCAATTTCCCGATCATCGGCAATGTGTCCTCGCCTTATTATTTTCAATATTTTCCTTATTCTTTCGCGACCAGCGCGGAGACCGAGCTGGAGCCGGGTATGCTGGCCTTGTTCGGGCTCAACCTCATTCGTCAGTCCCTGGACCTGTCTCCTGCCGCTTGGGGTATGACCTTTTACTCGGCCGCCAATTCGGAGGGACTGCGGATTGACGGCAGTCCGGATCAGGTCGATGCAAGCCTGCCCGAAGCGCAGACCTACAACTGGATCATGAGCAGCGGCCCTCAGGGGACGATCATCGTGATGTTTGATCTGCCGGAGATTTCACTGGCGGACACAGAGCTTTATTATCAGGACGATAAGACAGCAGTTATGGCAAAGGACAGCACGCAGGATACCGGCGACGGAGAAGCCTGGGGCGATATGGGCATCTGGGTGCGCGCTACAGGTGACGCGATCAAACTGAACGCCAATCTGAACATATCATTTATCGGTTACCTGATCCCGGAAACGGATCAGAACAGCGGTTTTGCCGAACAAATTGTGGAATGGCAGACCCATCCAGTGACCCTGACCGCCAGACGGCAGACCTTTTCCACGAGCCGCGTCGCGGAGCGCTCAAACAAACCGGATCAGCACAGGGTTATCTCAATGGTCCCGAACCCCTATACAACAGGTAAGAGCGGCCGCATCGTTTTAGATCTTCCGGACCGGGAGGATATCACAGTTTCTATCATGAATATTCTCGGACAGCATGTCAAATCCTGGGAGATACAGAATTCAGCAGCGCAAACCCAATTGATCTGGAACGGACTCGACGAACGGCGTCAGCCGGTTGTTCCCGGAGTTTATATCGTGCATGTCACAACTGAAACGGGACGCTTTACGCAAAAATTCGCGGTTGTCAGATAGAAAAAAATGTATAACATGCCGAATTGATTGTGAAAACGAGGGCGTGAATCAGGACGAATTGGTGAGTACCCGGTGTTTGTTCAGAAAAACAAGCACAATACTCCCGCTGGTCAGTATAATCAGAGCCGCAGTGAACAAGGCATAGCTGAGGCTGAAACGGTCTTTGATCAGCCCGATCACCGGTCCGGCCAGCGCAAATATCATACGTCCGGTCATATTACTCACCGAAATTACAGTGGCGCGTTTGTCCGAAGAAACCATCTGATTGATATAGCTTTTCATCACCGGGCGATTGATACCGCGAACAAAATAAAAAATAAACAGCACCGGTATTGCCCAGAGCGTTTGGAACAATCCGGCCAGAATAAATCCGATGGTCATCAGGGGAATTTGCAGCAGCAGAATACGCCGGCGTCCCAATTTTCGTTCAATACGATAAGCGTACATAGAAAAAATACCAACGGAAAAATTGAGCGCCGCCCACACGACCCCAAACAGGGACAGGGGCAACCCGCTTTCTTTTAGATAGGGCTGGATGAACCAGACCATAGTCAGGGTCGAAGCGCCGGTGACAGACGCATAGAATATCAGCCATTTGAGCACCTTATTCTCATGCAGAGAAAACCGGACAATCTGCAAAATACTATTCCAGTTTCCCTGCGACGCATCCCAGCGGTGCCGCTCAGGCTCTACCAGAGTTAACGCCAGAGGAATGGTCATCAGCATGAATGCGGTCTCGAGGTAAAACGGGGTACGCAAACTGACAGCGGCCAGCATTCCGCCGATAATGGATGCCGCAGTCTCTGAAAAATTGCAGATCGAGGAACACCGCCCCTCAATCTTTGGATACTCGGCTTCCCGTCCCAGCTGCGCCAAAGTATCATACACCAGGGCAGAATCGGTACCGGAGATAAAACTCGCTCCCAGACCCAAAACCAATTCGGCTGCCAGAAACCCCCAAAATCCGAATGAAAAGCTGTATATCAGAAATCCGCAACTGCCGAGTATACACCCTAAAACAACAGTGAGTTTCCGGCCCATCACATCAGAAAAATAGCCGGAAGGGATCTCGAATAATACAATGGCAATGGAAAACAGAGACTGCAGAATCATGACCTGAGTCTGATCCAGACCATTGTCATAAAAGAAAATAACCAGAATGGGAATGATGAACATCATCCAGCGCAAACTGAGCAGCACATAAATTTTGGGCAGATTTGCGCTGACGCTCTTGCTCAGCAATACAGAACGCATTGTATTCTTTATCCGAATACAATAAACTTGAGAAAGAGATAGACCACCGGAGTGGAGATCAGCAGACTGTCAAACCGGTCCATGATACCGCCGTGTTCCGGAAGCAGAGAGGAAGAATCCTTGACACCGGCATCACGTTTGAACATGGATTCGAACAGATCGCCGTATTGGCCGAATGTTCCGACAATCCCGCCGATGATCAACGAGTGAACCAGCAAAAGCCCGTCGATAAACCAGACATGACAGAGCCAGGCTGTGAGTACGCTGAACACAAATCCAAACACAGAGCCTTCAACCGTTTTATTGGGACTGATCCGGGGCATGAGTTTATGCTTGCCCAGAATAGAGCCGAGCACGTAGGCAGCGGTGTCGCAGACCCAGGTCGACAGGATAATCATGATCAGCCACTGTCCCGCTTCAACATAGTCGACCCCGATCCGGAACGGCATCTGCCGAATCAGGATAAAACTTCCGAATAAAAACGCAAACAATATACTGTTAAACAACGACACTGGAGTGTTTAACAGCGGTGATCCTTTTTCTCGGTAGAGCTGTGTGAACAGAATAACGATCGTACCCGCAATGACGACCGGCACGACCAGCGCAGGCTGATAATACAAAACCGTTACGACTGAAAGAGCCAGAATTTCACTGGAAATCAGTTCACCCCAGGCGCCTTTATAACCGGCAAGCCGATTGAATTCCCACACACTCAAGGCTACAACAGCGAGCAGAAAGCTTAGGAGGTAAAATTTTCCAAACCACATCACAGCGATAATCAACGGGCCGAAAATCACAGCGACCAACAGCCTGATGAGAAAAGATTGTTTGTTCACAGCATCTCCCGGTTTTATTTGGCAGGTTTGACGATTTCAAGTTTAACTTTTGTTGTGCCTTGCTTGATAAAATCCAGATATTTTGCCGCAGCCAAAGAGACATCGATAATCCGTCCTTTGATAAAAGGTCCGCGATCTACAATTTCGAGATCCATCCGTTTCCCGTTGCCGAGATTGGTAACCCGGACCACGGTTCCGAACGGCAAATTCCGATGTGCTGCAACCCGTTCATGCATATTATAGATCCGGCCGCTGGCGGTACGTCGGCCATGAAACTTGTGAGCATAATAAGAAGCGATACCTTCCTGCTTCCAGCTTTTATCGTATTTCACAATGGCCATCGCCTGGCGGGTCGGCGCAGGCGAAACCTGAACATGCGAAGCCGGCGCCCATGCGCCGCAACTGACAACAAAGCAGCCCAGAACCACAGCAAATCTTTTTTTCAGGTTTGCAAAGAGCCGATAATGTCCGCAATGGCATTTACGTTTTGATTTTCGCAATAGTCGATCAATCCCTTTTTGATCTTGATGGTGATATCGGGTTCGGCAAAATTGGCGGTTCCGATCTGAACGGCTGAAGCGCCGGTAATGAGAAATTCCAGAGCATCCTGAGCGCTGCTGATGCCGCCAATGGCAATAACCGGAATGCTTAAATGCTGAACCAGCTCATAGACTTTGGCCAGAGCCATCGGTTTAATCGCCGGTCCGGAATAGCCGCCGATCACGCGATTGAGTTTCGGCCGTTTTGTTTTGATATTCACAGCCATTCCAAGAAAAGTATTGACGGCAGAAACCGCGTCAGCCCCGCCCGACTGTACAGCCAGTCCGATTTCATGAATATGGGTGACATTCGGAGTCAGTTTGGCGATCACCGGACGCCGGGTTTGTTCCACCACACAGCGAGTCAGGCGTTCGGCGACAATCGGATCGGAACTAAAGCTCAATCCCCCTTCTTTAACATTCGGGCAGGAATAATTCAGCTCGTATGCTGCAATGCCGGGCACCTCATTCAAGCGTTCTACAGCAGCGTACAAACCCGTCTTCCGTTTTGCCGGCAATATTGACAATGACCGGTGTTTTCAATTGCTGCAAAAACGGCATTTTTTCGCTGATAAAACGCTCAACCCCGTCGTTGGGCAATCCGATTGAATTCAGCATGCCGGCGCTGTATTCCACAATTCGCCGGGGCGGATTCCCCGGACGCGCATCCGGTGTGACGGTTTTGGTCACAATTCCGCCCAGTTCGTTCAAATCCATAAACTCTTTAAATTCTTCAGCATATCCAAACGTGCCACTGGCGGTCAGTACGGGATTGCTGAGCTGCAACGGGCCTATTCTAACACTCAAATCAGTCATTGGGCATCTCGATATCCTGGATATTAAACACCGGACCGTCCTTGCAGGCCAGTGCATATTCTTTGCCGTTCTGAGGGTGCTTTAGGCGAACCACACAACCCATACAGGCGCCGAATCCGCAGCCCATAACCGTTTCTACGGAAACCTGGGCCGGAACGGCATATTCCGCAGCCAGTTGAGCGGTACGCCGCAACATGCCTGATGGACCGCAGGCGTAGATCATTCTGCCGTCCTGTGAGTTTTGCAGTTCTGATTCCAACAGATCGGTCACCACCCCTTTTGCACCCGCGCTTCCGTCATCCGTGGAAACATTCCACTTGACCTCAGGAGCGGTCTTGATCCGGTATAACGATTCGATGTTGGCAGCGCCGTAAAAAATTGTGATCTCGGTATCCCGGGGCAATGTTTGAACCAAAAAAGCAAACGGAGCAATCCCCAGCCCGCCGGCGACGATCATGGCTTCTCTGAGGTCCTGTGGCACCTCAAAATGATTCCCCAGGGGACCCAGGCAGTCGAGCTCATCATTCTTTTTGGCGCGTCCCAGAATGCGTGTTCCCTGTCCGACGATATTGAATAACAGATCAAAGGTTCCCTGTTCCGAATCCACATTATGGATACTGAACGGCCTGCGCCAAAACACATCCGGACAATGAGGCACTCTGACCTCGACAAACTGCCCCGGCATCGCCCGGTTTGCAAGTTCGGGATAATACAAACGCATCAACAGGTTATGGGGTGCAATCTGTTCATTGGACAGGACGCGGGCTTTGAACATAGTTTTCAAAAGATATCCTCAACGCAGTTTTTCGGGTATTTTTTCAAGGATTTCTTCGGCGCCGCTGTCGAATCCGGCGCCGGCGTTTTCGATTCAGTAGCAGAGTCCGGTGTGGTGGATGTTGTATCTATATCAGATTCAGTCTGAGCGGCTGAATCCGGCAGCACCGGGGTCTGGGCGACACTGTCAGATTCCGCAGCGTCCTCGTTTCCAAGCAATGCGTTGACCGCACGCACAGAATCCTGCTGCTGCGGGGTAAGCGAATCTCCGGGCTGAGCCATCAGAGAATCTCCTCGGGCCACTGCCAGTGAATCCTGTTGCGCCACCGAGAGTGAATCGCCGGTTTGCACAGTGAGTGAATCTTTCGCCAGCGCGGCCAGTGAATCCGATTTTGCCGCCTGAATAGAATCCTGTTTTTGTTTTTTCAGAAACTGCTCCACAGCAGCAAGACGATCTTTTACGTTTCCGGTATATTGAGAATCGGGATGTTTCTCAATCAGTTCCTGGTACAAACTCATCGCCCGCTCATTATTGAACAGGGTGTTTTCGTAATGCCAGGCTTTGGCATAGAGCGCTTTTTCCGCATAAGCAGATTTTGGGTAATGGCTCATAAGCGAATCCCACACCGCAAACGCGCTATCCACTTTGGAGTCGTAAACCAGCTGTTCACCGCGTTTAAACAGGACATGTGCGGAATCCACTTTTTCAGACTCGAGTTCAATACCGAGCTTTCGGCGCGCCCCCTCGGCGTGCTCAGTATCCGGATATTCCTCAACAATATGCTCAAGAAGATTTTGCGCACGGCTTGTGTCTTCCAAGCTGGTATTATACAGATAAGCCAAACTATAGAGCGCCCGAACCGTCAGTGAGGTATCCATCGAATCGGTCACCACGCGAGTGTAATACTTGATTGCCGAGTCCGGTTTTTCAAAGCTGAAATACAACACCTCGGCCAGGGAGAGATATTTACTCGCCAGAGTGCGTTTTTTCTCTTCTTCCTTTTGGCGTTCCTGCTCAGCCAGTGCAGCGCTGTCCAGCTCTACCGGTGCGGTTTCAAGGCTGTCTGCGGCCAGAGAATCGGCCCCGGCGGCATTCAAGCGTGCCTGCTCGGCTTTTGCCATGCGCCGGCGTTCCCGTTCTTCTTCGCTCAGATCGGTCAAAGATTCGGGGGGCGGACGGTCCCGTCCCGAATAATTCACCCACATCCCGTCAGGACTCAGGTCAATGGGGCCGTCATCCTCGCGGCGTTCAGAGTCACCTTCTGCTGTTGAATCCTGCTCTACTTTACGGCCTTTAAGTTTTGCAATCTCGTTGCGCAAATCCAAAAGCATCCTGATATTATCCGAGCGCTCTTTGGCTTGAGGCGCAATCAGAGAACTGGAAAACTCGCTTCGGACCATATCATAATGCTCTTTGGCATGTGAATAGTCCTGATTGATAAACTCTTCGATCTGTCCCAATGCATAATACGCGCGCGCGGATGCATCTGTACGCTGGTGTAAATCGATGATCTCATTGTACCATTTTATTGCTTCTTCCAGATCGCCCATTTCACGGTAGACATGCGCCAGCTCCAGTTTAGTACGCGGAATTCGCTTTTCTTCATACTCGCGGGACAAGAGCTCCTGAAAAATATCTTCCGCCTTTTCATAATCTTCAAGATAAACAAAAGTCCGACCCAGCTTGAACATGGACTGCAGCTGGAAATCCTCATTGGGCGCCTCTTTCATGGCATCCCTGAACAGTTTGGGCGCCTTTTCGTATTCTTCTTGCTGAATATAACATTCTCCCAGCCTGTAATAGGCCAGGGTTCGATACAATTTATTTTCTGTGGATCTTATCGAATGTTGATAATTTTCTGCAGCCTGTTCATAATTTTCCTGATCATAATACAATCCGCCCAATTCGTAGCGGGCGGCATCACGGGTTTCTTTGGGAAGATCCTTGTCGGAAGCCAAAAGCAACAGACGTTCTTTGGCTTTTTGATATTCTTCCAGACCCATAAAAGATTTTGCGTACAACAACCGGGCTTCCGGGATCAGTTCACTTTCAGGATAGATATTGAATATTTCATCAAATTTACGCTGTGCTTTTTTGTATTCCTGCCGGTAAAAAAAACATTTGCCCAGCATCATCAGCGCATCATCCACGTAACGGCTGTCCGGATAAAGTTCAAGAACCCGGGATGAACGCTCGATCGCCTTTTGATAGCTCTGCATCTCCTGCCGGGAGGGTTTATTTCGAACATCCCGGCCGGTTTGCCCCTGTTTGCGCAATTGAGCCCGCTCTTCCGCAGACAATTCAACAATGGAAACTTTTTCGCGTTCCTGACGTGCCTTTTCAGCTTCTTTATAGAACTGTTTCGCATTATAAAACGTATTATAGTACGCACATTGCGAGAAAAGCACCATCAACAAAATAGGGAATATAATTTTAAGGAATTTCATAATGTACAATTTTTGGACATGTTTTTGTCTTTAAATGGATTGACGTCTAAAAAGTTCCAAAAACAAGGTAAAAAGACCATAGCAAAGAATCAACACATTTTACTGTTATTGCTGTTATTTATCGGTGCAAAAAAACAGTCCGGGCTATCGCTTTATAACAGCAGGACTTTTCAACATCGAAAAATCATTGATTTGAAAAAGTTAGTTTGTACCCTGACAGATGAGAAGTAGAGTCGACATTGATGTAGGCCGACGAGATCGTCGGCCATCTGCCTGAGCGCACAAAATAGACGTGCACCGCAGCATTGAATTTCAGCGCATGCTGCCGTAACGATTTATCCTTCGGAGCTGTTTGAGAGTTTTGAATCACGGATCAGATTTTGGTTTTTTTTAAAACGTGCGGTACGGGTTCCGGATAATTAGAATGTGAACGGATTGGCAAAGCGGCCAATCGAGTGTGGCAGAGTTTTTGTGGTACAGCTCCAATGCTGTGCGACAAATGCAAGGGGCAGGACACAGCCTTTTCAGGAGAGCGCCGGCCTCGTCGCACAATTGGGGAATTGTACGACGAGGCCGGCATATGCAGTGCATCATCTGAAATATTGCCGCGCCGTGGCCTGCGAATGATTTGCTGCCGCCAGACGCTGGACCATTTAGGATCGGCATTTTAACGTTCCGACCTTACGACTTTACTTTTTTCTTGTATTTACCTGAAATATCATTAAATTACGTTATGTTTATCATGAAAAGGAAGGTACAATGGCAAAAATAGTAACCGTAGAAGAACCATTACGAGAAAAACTGGGAGCCAAAGCATCCGAGAGCCTGATTCATTTGATCAACAAAAATCAGGAAGAGCAAAAGCACGAAATGTTGGAGTTTGTGAAGAAGAAATATAATTGCTTTTTCTAAAACATTTTCAATATAATAATAAAAGTATATATATTATTTTAAACATTTAATCTTTCATGCCCAAAAGCAGTTCCAACCCGATGAATCTATTCTTAACAGGAGATCATACATGTCCGATGGCGATTTTGCAAAGTGTATTGAAATATTACTGATTGAAGACAATCCAGGCGATGTAGGTTTAACAGAAGCAGCCCTTGAAGAAAATAAAATGCGAAACCAGTTGCATGTGGCCAAAGATGGTGAAGAAGCCATGCAATTTCTGTTTAAACAGGATAAATTCAGTGACGCTCCCCGTCCGGATTTGATCATATTGGATCTGAATATGCCCAAAAAAGATGGACGTGATGTGTTGAAGGAAATAAAAACAAATCCTGATTTAAAAAAAATACCCGTCGTTATTCTGACATCATCCAAAGCTGAAAAAGATATTATTAAAAGCTATAACCTGCACGCCAATTGTTATATTAAAAAGCCTCTCGACTTTGAACAATTCATTCAAGTCGTACAATCAATTGAACACTTTTGGATGAGCATCGTCGTATTGCCCGAGAGCGAATAAGCCGACATCGAGGATCAGACCGTGCTTTGGTTCATGTTCAGGCCGTAAACAAAAAACAGGTTTACATCTCATTTTAGGAATTTTATGAAACAAATACGCCCGGTTCAATCGTTATAGTAGCAGGTACTGATCATGAAAGATGCGACCTACGATTAAATTTCCCATTCTCATTGCATCGAAGACAATCCGGGTGACGAATTACCTGATTCCAAAAAGCCTTTAATGAATGGAAACACATACCTCTTGTCCATGTTGTCCGCAACGGTGAAGACGCCCTCGATTTTCTTTATCACAGAAATCAATTTACCAACGCCCCGCGACCGTTACTCATCCTTCTGGATCTGAATCTGCCCAAACGAAACGGCTGGGATTTGCTCGAGGATATTAAAAACGACCCGGAGCTCAAGACCATCCCGGTCATTGTGTTTGCCACATCCGCGAATCGTGGAGACATTCAATAGAGCATACAGCCTGCACGCAAATTGTTATATCAACAAACCCATCGATATTGATCATTATTTCGCGAGTCATTCGATCGATTGAATTGTTTTGGAAAGACACGGTGATTTTACCAAACGAGGACGAGCATGACGCATCATAACATACTTATCGTAGAAGACAATCCGGGGGATGTGGAGCTGATTATTGAAATGCTGGACGAATTGCCGTCAATGGACCTGGATATTGAACGGGTGTCCCGGTTATCCGAGGCTCTGGAGACAATGTCAAAGCAGCATTTTGATATCGTTCTTATGGATTTGGGACTTCCGGACAGTTCAGGTCTGGATACTCTTCGAAAGCTCTTGCGTCGACGACCCAATGCCGCGGTTGTGGTCATCACCGGTCTGGCGGACAATGAAACCGGTCTCGAATCTCTGAAAAGCGGCGCCCAGGATTATCTCGTCAAAGGATCAATTGACAGTGATTTGCTCAACCGAACTATTTCTCACGCCATCGAACGCAAACAGGCCGAAATTAGCGTTAAAAAATGAACAAAAGACCATTATACACTACTGATGAATAGAGCATTCCGAATCTTGATCTATTTCAAGGATATAAAGTTCAGATACACCCGTATCAATGCAGCTATGGGCACAAAACTGCAGCTTTCCTCACCCGGAGACGCAGTCGAAAAAACAGACTTTGATTTGTTTCCCGAATTCCAGGCGGAAAAGAAGCGAGCGCAAAAGACGAGCAGAAAATTGTTGAAACCGGAAACGCTCTCATCAACAAACCTGGAAAGTTCAGCGTGAACCACGAGGAGCATTATTTTCTGACCACCAAGGCGCCAATCAAAAAAATAACAACGGTGAGATAACCGGCATCGTAGGGATATCACGGGATATTACCCGTTACCAAAAAGCCGAGGAAGAAAAAGATCGCCTTCAGGAAGAGGTGCACCAACTGGAAAAATTAAAAACCATCGGGACGCTGGCAGGCGGAATTGCCCACGAGTTCAACAATCTTTTAACTCCCATTTTGGGATATACCGATATGGCGCTGGACAGTCTTGATCCTGATAACGCACTCTATCCTGATCTCCAGCAAGTCTATAAAGCTGCAGAACGGGCAAAAGACCTGGTGCAGCAGATGCTGACATTCAGCCGCAGTGAGGATAAAGATAAAAAGCCGCTTGAATTGCAGTTGATCACAAAAGAAGCGCTGAAATTGCTAAAAGGCTCCATTCCGCCGAATGTGGACTTTAAACAGAACATTGACGTCAACTGCGCCCCGGTGCTGGCCAATCCTTCACAGATCCAGAAACTGGTGCTCAAATCTGTGTACCAATGCGGTTCAGGCCATGCAGGATCATGGCGGGACACTGGGTATAACTTTATCTGAACAAACCGTGACCCTGGAACAGGCAAAGATTTACCCTGATCTCTCAACACAAACTTTTGTGGTGCTTAAAGTCAGCGATACCGGCCCGGGAATGGACTCGTCGACCGTTAAACGGATTTTTGAGCCGTTTTTTACCACAAAAGCGCCCGGCGGCGGCACCGGTATGGGACTCGCTGTGGCGCACAGCATTGTGAAAAGCCTTAACGGAGAAATCATCGTAGACAGTAAACCCGGCCGGGGAACTTTTTTTGAGGTTTATTTTCCCCCGGCCTCCCGGCACAAAGAGCAGTCGTCCGAGTCTCACTCTCAGCATTTTCCAGATCACAGATCTGTAAGAATCATGGTGATAGATGATCAGCCCTCTGTGGCGGATATGGTGGGAAAAATGCTGCAGAAACTCAATTATGAAACAGATGTCTTTTACGACAGCGAAACAGCCGTAAAAACGCTTCAAGATCACCCGGATCAGTATCAAGTGATTCTGACGGATTACAGCATGCCGGGGAAAACCGGACTGGACGTGGCAAAAGAGGTCAATGCCATCAAACGCATCCCTGTTTTTCTCATGACCGGCTATGGCGATGAAATTACGCGAGATTTGGAAAACTATCCGAATATTTACGACACATTGAAAAAACCGATAAAAATCGGCAAACTTGCAGAAACCGTAATCGTGGCGTCCAACCCGGGCGGAACCGAAAAAAAGTAATAAAAACAGGCTCTCTATCCCGGTTCACACAAATCAAAAAGGATTCAGTCGTTGCCGTTTGTGAGGGTCTGTAATTTCGAGATGATATCCTTGATACGGTCAGGTGACAAAATTTCCAGTTCACCCCATATCACACCTTCGCGCATAATGGTCGTGCTGCACTGCCGGACAAAAACTTTGTATTCGTCATCATCCAGCGCTTTGTTGATTTCCCACAACAGGTCTGCTGCTTTGTGAAATTCCTGTTTTTTTCCCCAGGGTCAGAAACACAAACTGGCTTTCCAAAAGCCCCATCACCGCTTCGCGGATTTTCTTTTGTGTGAGTGACAAAACGGCCAGATTAAACCGGGTTTCCGCCATACCGCTGATATCCTTGACCTGCTCTCGCGCCTGCATGGATTGAATATAATATTGATAGGCCTGCTCATCATCCTGTTTTAGCTGGTATATTGATCCCAAATCATTGAGGACCTTGCCCTGGCCTTTGTAATTCTTCATACTTTGATACAGCTCCAATGCCCGCCGGGCGTATTCCAACGCATGATCGGTTTTGTCCAGATTTTTATATTCCCCGCTCATGCGAGTGAGTGCATCCGCCTGTAATGTCCGATCCTCATTCTGCTGCGCTGTTTCCAATTCATTCTCTAAACGGTTCAAAGCAGATTGGTTGCCATTATTCTGCTGGGGCATGCAAACCTCCGGTTACACATAAAAATCCTAAATTATTTTAATCCGGCCGCTTCCTTTGCCTGTAACAATTCCAACGTGCCAGGCGCGCCCCTTTTCATTCAAGGCCTGCAGCAGCGAGTGTTCCTGTTCCGGCACCGCGAACAGCAATCCACCTGAGGTTTGTGCGTCAGCCAAAAGCAATTTCAGTGCCGGAGAAACAGACGAGTTCCAGTCGATATGGGCCTCTACATAATCCAGATTCGAACGCGTCCCGCCCGGCACTATGCCGGCCTCGCATAGTTCGAGCGCTTGCGGCAGCAATGGAATTTTATCAGCAAACAGCTCCGCATCCGCCGCACTGGCCTTTAACATTTCCAGACTGTGTCCCAGCAGCCCAAACCCGGTGACATCTGTACAGGCATTGACATGAAAATCAGAGGCGATTTGTGCAGCCTGTTGATTCAATTCGGTCATCGCTTGAATGGCGGCCCGCGCGCTTTGTGTATCGGCAATTCCGCGCTTCATAGCTGTGGTTAATATCCCGGTGCCGATGGGTTTTGTCAAAATGAGCATATCTCCCGGATGAGCGCCGCTGTTCATCAAAATACGATCCGGATGCACGATGCCGCTGACCACCAGGCCGTACTTGGGTTCAGTATCATCTACGGTATGTCCTCCGACAATGGGGATGCCGGCTTGTTCCGCCTTGTCTGACGCGCCCCGCAGTATATCGTTCAACACGCTCATGGGCAGACGGCCGGACGGGAATCCCACCACATTCAGGGCAAAGAGGCGGACGGGCTCCCAGTGGCATAGATATCACTTAGAGCATTGGCCGCAGCAATTTGCCCGAATTCATAGGGATCATCCACAATCGGGGTAAAAAAATCTACGCTCTGCACCCACGCCGTATCCGCATCCAGCCGGTATACCGCTGCATCATCCGCCGCATCCAATCCCACCAAAACATCCGGATGCAGAACCGGAGGCATGGACTGCAGTACAGATTCCAGAGCCTGCGGCCGCAGTTTACAGGCGCAGCCGAGTCCATGCGTATAACGCGTCAGTCGAACTTTTTCCGGTCGAGAGTCATCAGTGACAGTCTCCTGCCCCTGAAGCGCTTTCACCGTACCTGTCCATTTCCTGGATCGCCGTGTTTACCTGATCGCGCGTGGTCATTCGCCCGACCGACAGCCGGATGGTGCCCATTGCCCATTCTGTCGGAACCCCCATAGCTTTTAGAACCGGCGAAACGGCCACCTCATCGGCATGACAGGCAGCGCCGGCAGAAGCAGCTATGGAATTTAGCTGATCCAGAACCGTATTGGCCTCTACGTTCAGGAAACTGACATTCAGGGTATTGGCAAGCCGAAACTCCGGGTGTCCGTTGACGCGCATATTCGCAATGCGCTCCTGCAGTCCGGTTTGCAGCAGATCTCGCCATTCGCGCAAGCGCTCCGACTCGGGCTCACCGTCTTCCTGTATCAATTCGCAGGCGCGACCGAGTCCGACAATTTCGGGAACATTTTCCGTACCGGCGCGCAGATTATGTTCATGATCCGCGCCGTGAATTTGCTTCTGCAGCCGGGTGCCGCGCTTGATATACAAAGCGCCCACGCCCTTGGGCGCGTAACACTTGTGTCCGGCAAGCGACAGCAAATCGATCTTTAATTCAGAAACCCGGACCGGTATTTTCCCCACGGACTGAGCGGCATCGGTATGCATAACGATATCATGTTGATGTGCCATGTCAGCAATATCAGCAATCGGCTGAATCGTGCCCACCTCATTGTTGGCATGCATAATCGATATCGTCGTGCCCGGCCGGATTGCTGTTTCGACATCATGGGGATCCACACGTCCGTATTCATCCACAGGGACATAGGTTACCTCGTATCCCTCGTTCTGCAGATACCGGCAGACCTGCATCACCGCCGGATGTTCGATTGCCGAGGTGATGATATGTTTTCCCCGTGACTGCAGCGACCAGGCAATGCCTTTGATGGTCAGATTATTGGATTCGCTCCCCCCGCTGGTAAATACAATTTCATCCGCATCGCAATTTAGCAGCGCCGCTACCTGTTTTCGGGCGGTTTCGACCGCTTTGCGCGCCTGAATACCATACCAATGCGAGCTGGACGGATTGCCGAACAAAGAATCCGAGAGAACGGCAGCATCGCCTCTTTGACCCGGGGATCGACCGGCGTCGTTGCGTTATAATCCAGATAAACAGAGGGCATTTCACTTGCGTTTTTCAACATAACTCTACTGGA